>CAZADJ010000087.1:0-6673 GCA_964483845.1 uncultured Actinomycetota bacterium
TGCCGACCTGCCCCATGACCCTGCCCATGACCTCGCCCATGTCCTGGGGGCCCTCGGCTCCGACGTCGGCGATCGCCGCGTCGATCACCTCGAGCAGCTCGTCGTCGTCGAGCTGCTCCGGGAGGTAGCGGGCGTAGAGCTCGGCGTCGGCCTCCTCGCTGGCGACGCGCTCGTCACGTCCCGCCTCGCGGAACGACGCCGCCGCCTCGCGCCGGCGCTTCACCTCGCGGGACAGGATCCGCTCGACCTCGTCATCGGAGAGCTCGCCCTGCGGGCCGAGCCCCTCGGCCACGGCGGCGTTCTTCATCTCGGCCACGATCATGCGCAGGGCGCCGACCGTCTCGCGGTCGCGCTCCTTCATCGCGGCGGTGAGATCGGCCTGGATGCGCTGCTGGAGAGACACGGCTGGCTCCTCGGGTCAGGGTGGTGCTCGCGGTCTCGCGACCGGGTGGCGTCCCGGAGGTCATGCAACACGACCGCCCCCTCCACGCGGGAGAGGGCGGTCGTTCGGCGGAACCGGTGGGGAGATCCCGCCGGGGTGGGTCGGCGTGCGGGCGGGTGGGGATCACGCCGACCCCAGTTGGACTAGCTCCCGTCGGCGATGTCCTTGCCCGCCTCGGCGGCCTCCTCGGCCGTCTTCTTCACGGACGTGCCCGCGGCCTTCACCTGGGACTTGGCGGCCTCGGCCTGGTCCTTGCCGGCCGACACCCCGGCACCGAGCGCCTCGTCGGCGGTCTTGCGGATCGAGGTGATCGCGGCCTTGACCTGCGACCGCGCGCTCTTGGCCTGGTCCAGGACCCGACGGACGCGCTCGTCGCCGAGGATGTCGTCAGCGACCGTGCGGCCCTCGGTGGCCTTCTCGTCGAAGCGCTGCTCCGCCTTCTCGCGGAGCTCGCGCACCTTGGTCTCGAGCTGTTCGCGGCGGACCTTCACGTCGCGGAGCTCCTGTGCCCGCTCCTGCGCCTTGTCGGGGAGCGTGCGGGCGAGCTGGACCGCCTCGTTCGCGAGCTGGAGGGCATCGTTGGCCAGGCCCGCCAGTGCGTAGGCGGCGTCGCTGGCGATCACCTTCGCATCACGCTCGTTGACCTCGGCCTGCTCGCCGGATGCGCTCTTGCGCGAGGTGGTGTTGGACTTGGTCGCCTTCTTCGCCTTGGACTTGTTCGTCTGTGCCATGGTCGTGCCCTTCCTGCGGTCGCGGCCCGTGGGTCCTCGGAGCGGTCCGATGGAGAGACGGGGCGGGAGCCGGTGAGGCTGCGGGAGCCTTCGGACCCCGTCTCCCCGTCGGACCACTCCGCATCGGCCCGGTCGGCCCGAGTCCGCTGCTGGTGTCCGCGCGACCCGATCGCCGGGTCGCGGTCGCTCGTTGTCGGCGATCCCATCCGCTCCGGGGGACCCGTCGCGGTGGTCTCGCGTCGTCGCTCGTCAGTTCGCTTGCTCTCGTGCGGTCCCGCTGCGGTCACCCGCCTCGTGGACCAGTGCAGAGAGAAGCACGAGGTGCTAACTTTCGCAAGCGAAACGCGTGCCCGAGTGAACATCTGTGCGCTGAGCGCACGTTCGGGGCCTCGGTTCAGGCCTCGACCTGGGCCGCGACCGTCCGGTGGGTCGCGACGAGTCCCCCGAAGATGCGCGCGACGGGCCCGTGGGCGAGCGTGACGACGGCCTCGGCTTCGCCGGTCGCGGCGCGCCACCACGTCGGGTCGGTCTCGGCGAGCGGACCCGGCACCACCACGTCGACCACCGCCCGGTCCGAGATGAGCGGGTCGGGGATCTCGCCGATGTAGACGTAGCCGCCGCGACGCAGGGACGCGACCGCCTCGGGCGCCGGCGCCGTGGTGGACACCGTGACGAGCTGGCCGGGGGGGACGACGGGCAGCGCAGCCGCCCACCGACCGTCGGGGTCGGCGGAGAGGCGTAGCACCGTCACCGGTGCCGGTGGTGCGGCCACGGGCACGTCCCACCTCCGGGGAAGGGGATGCGCATACTCGCACTCGGCCGGACTCGAGTCACGGACGTGGCGCTCCTACCCTCCGGCCCCCCGGAGGTGATGGTGCGTGGACCTCGTCGGACTGCTGGGTGCGACCGGTCAGGTCGGGGAGTTGACGGCGTCCGCGCTCGACGACCGGGGGATCCCGTTCGTCGCCGCGGGCCGGGACGAGATCGCCCTCGAGCGCCTGGCCGCCGACGTCGGGACCGCGGTCGGCGCCGTCGCCGCGGACGCGGCGAGCCCCGAGGACGTCGCGCGCCTCGCCGAGCGCACCGCCCTGGTCGTGAACGTCGCCGGCCCGATCGGGCGCTCCGGGCCGACGGTGCTCGCCGCAGCGTCCGGGGCGGGCCGCCCGTACATCGACTGCGCGGTGGGCCAGCGCCACCTGCGCGACGCGCTCCACGACGACGGTGACGGCGGTGGCCGCCCCCCGGCGCTGCTCGGCTGCGGGGTGCTGACCGGGGTGGGTGACCTCCTCGCGGCCGTCGCGTCCGCGGAGCTCCACGGCGCACGTGACGTCCACGTCGCGTACCTCGTGAGCGACCTGCGCCGGACCGCGACCCCGGGCCTGCGTGCGGCGGTGGGCGACCACCTAGGGCGCCCGACGCTCGCGTGGGTCGACGGGCACCTCCGCGAGGAGCGCGTGGGTCACGTGCGGCGGCTCGTGTGGTTCCCGCGCCCCGTCGGGCCCCGCAGCGCGGTGGCGATCCCCACCGGCGAGGCGCTCACCGTGCCACGGCACCTCGCCGACGTGCGGACGGTGCGCAGCTACCTCGCGGTCCGGGGCCCGACCGCGGAGCTGCTCCAGGGGCTCGACGCCCTCGCGCGCCACCCGCGCCCGCGGGCGTGGCTGCGACGGCGCCTCACCGGAGCGAGCCACGGCGTGACGCCCGCCGTGCGCAGCGCACAGCGCTGGGCCTGCGTCGCGGAGGTACACGGCGTGGGCGACGAGCTGTGCCGGGCGTGGGCCTACGGCCACGACCTGGCGGGGACCACCGCCGAGCTGCTCGCCGCGGTCGCCGCCCGCGTGCGGGAGGGTCGCGTGCCGACCCGCGGACCCACGTCGCTGGCCGCGGCGGTCGCTCCGGCGGAGCTGCTGAACGAGCTGGCCGACGTCGTCGACCTGCGCTGGTCGGTGCGCGAGCCGGGAGCCGTCGGCGCCGAACAGCTCGGGGATCGGGAGACGTGAGGGCTCCGGGGCCTGCCCGCCGCCGGGTGCGGGGCGGTGGTCGAACGGTGGACGGACGTGCGGACCGGAGCGGGGACAACGCTCCGGTCCGGCAGTACCGTGCGTGACAGCTCCCGAGAGGACCGACATGACGCCGGTGACCGAGACCGCCGAGCGCCTGCGCGGCGAGGCCGAGCGGCTCCGCGACGAGTTCGAGCACCGCCTCGGCCCCGAGGCGCGGGCCGCGGCCGAGCGTGCGGCTGCCGAGGGCGCACGCCTCCGTCGCGAACATCTCGAGCCGGCCGTCGAACGCGTGCGGGAGCGCGCGCCCGAGTACGCTGAGCGGGTCGCGGACCGCTCCCGCGAGGCCGCCGAGCTGGCGCGGGAGCACGCCCCCGAGTACGCGGACCGCGTCGCGGACGCCGGGCGTGAGACCGCGGAGCGGGTCGCGGATGCGGGACGGGACACGGCCGACCGGGTCACCTCCTACCTCGAGGAGCACGTCGACGAGGAGACCCTCCAGACGTGGGGCCCGCGGCTGCTCTTCGCGCTGATCGGGTTCGTCGTCGGGTTCCTCCTCGGGAGGGCGGTGAGCCGCGGTGGCCGAGAGGACGCCGAGGGGGGCGCCGGCGACCGGGGGCTCGCGCACGCCCCGGCCGACGACCTCGCTCAGCTGCGGTCCCGTGCCCGGCCACCCACCCGGATGCCGCCGGTCACCGACACGGTCGAGACCGGGGCCGACGGGCACCAGGAGCGCTGACCCCGGACCGGCGCCGGCGGGTGCGGCGGGCTGAGTGAGCAGCGTCGCCTGGGAGGGGGACGTCACGCCGCTCTGGCAGGCTGGCCCCATGGACACCCTGCTCGCAGGCGAGGAGCTCGTCGGAGAGGTCCTCGGCCTCTACTTCGCCGATACCGAGACCGGGTTCGGCGTGATCGAGCTCGCCACGGAGACCGCCGCCGAGGCCGGTGCGGAGGGCGGCGCCCGCTGCGCCGGACCCCTGGCCGACCTCGTCGAGGGCCAGACGGTGCGCCTGGTCGGGTCGTGGCGCGACCATCCCCGGTACGGGCCGACCTTCGAGGTCACCTTCTACGAGCAGACCACGCCGACCACCGAGGCGGGCCTGCGGGCGTTCCTCGCCTCGCAGCGCTTCGCGGACGTCGACGGCGACGTGATCGACCGCGTCCTCGCGACCTTCGGCGGTCGCGCCGGCTGGGTGATCGAGCACGAACCCGACCGTCTGACGCTCGAGGCGCGCATCGATCGGGCCGCCGCGGAGGAGCTGCGCCGGCGGTGGGCGCAAGGTCAGGCGTTCGCTGAGCTCGTCCGACTGTGTGAGCCTGCGGAGCTGCCGCGATCGGTGGTGCGGGGCGCGTTCCGCCACTTCGGACCCGACGCGCCCGAGGCCCTCCGCGGCGATCCGTACGAGCTCCTCGAGGTGGACCGCGCCCGCTTCGCCCACGCGGACCGGCTCGCCGACGTGCTCGGACTCGCCCGCGACGACCCCCGACGCCTCGTCGCCGGGGCCCGTGCCGCGCACCGGAGCGGCCGACGCCGGGAGGGCCACCAGTACCTCACCCGTCAGCAGGTGGTCCAGCGCGCAGCCCAGCTGCTGGGCTCCGACGCGGGGCCGGCCGCGGAGGGTCTCGACGCGGCGCTGCGCAGTGGGGCGCTCGTCGCGGACGACGGTGCCGGGGGTGCCGAGGTCGGCGACGCCGGGACCGACACACCGATCTACACGCCGGCAGGGCTGCGCTCCGAGCGGCGCGTCGCGGAGGAGGTCGCCCGCCTGATGCGGACCGGGGCCCGCGGCCCCGCCGTGGCCGACCGGATCGCGGCCCCCGACGAGCTGACCGCGGGGCAGGCGGCGGCGGTGCGCCTCGCCTTCTCCTCGCCCGTGTCGGTGCTGACCGGCGGTCCGGGGACCGGCAAGACCCGCGCGATCGCGGAGATCGTCGCCGCCGCCGAGGCCGTCGATCTGACCGTGGCCCTCTGCGCGCCGACGGGCCGTGCAGCCAAACGTGTGGAGGAGCTCGTCGGTCGCCCGGCCGCGACCGTGCACCGCCTGCTCGAGGCCCGGCCCCGCACCGAGGGGCGCGGGTTCACCTTCACCTACGGTGCCGGTGACCGTCCGGACCGTCTCCCGCACGACCTCGTGATCTGCGACGAGGTGTCGATGGCGGACACGTCCCTCGCGGCGGCGCTGATCGCGGCCGTCGATGACGGTGCGCGCCTCGTGCTCGTCGGCGACCCCGACCAGCTCCCACCGGTCGGACCCGGCGACGTCCTCGCCGATCTCCTCCGCAGCGGCGTGGTCCCGCACACGCGTCTGACCGAGATCCACCGTCAGGCGGCGGCCAGCCGCATCGTCTCGCTCGCCGGGGAGGTGAACCGGGGCGAGGTGGGCGAGCTGCGCGGTGTGGACGGCGACGTCTTCATCGCCGAGGAGCCGGCCCGGGCCCGGATCGCCCCCCGGATCGTGGAGGCCGTCGCCGAGCGCATCCCCGAGCACCTCGGCGTGGCGGCGGACGACGTCCAGGTGATCGCGCCCGTCTACCGGGGGGAAGCGGGGGTCGACGTGCTGAACGCCGCGCTCAAGGCCGCGCTCAACCCCGCTGGCGGGCCCCGGGTCGCCGGCTTCGAGACCGGCGACCGGGTGATGCAGACCCGCAACGACACCGAGCGGGAGGTCTCGAACGGCGACGTCGGCCGGGTCGCCGACGTCGATCCGGGATCGGGCGAGCTCCGGGTCGCGTTCCCTCGCGGTGAGGTGACCTACGATGCGGGCAGCGCGCGGGATCTCACGTACGCCTGGGCGGTGACGGTCCACAAGTCCCAGGGCGGCGAGTGGCCGGTGGTCGTGTTCGTCTGTGACCGGTCGCATCGCGGGATGCTGTGGCGCAACCTGGCGTACACGGCGATCACGCGGGCACAGGACGCGTTGATCGTGGTCGGCCAGCGCGCGGCGCTGCGCTCGGCGGCGAGCCACGACCGCCCGCGCGGCCGGCAGACCCGGCTGTCGGTGCGACTACGCGAGCGGCTCTGAAGGTCCGCGCCGGGGCGGCACGTCGCCCCGGACCGACGGTCGACGGGAGCGGGGGCCCGGAGCGAGAGGAGGCGAGCGGTGTCCGCCTGCGTGTTCTGCGCGATCGCCGACGGCCACGAGCCCGCGCGGATCCTCGACGAGGACGACGCCACGGTCGCGTTCCTCGACATCAACCCGGTGACCCGCGGGCACGCCCTGGTCATCCCGCGACGCCACGCGGCGGACATGTGGGACGTCGGCGAGGAGGACGCCGCCGCCGTGATGCGCACCGGCTGGCGGGTGGCGCGCCGGCTCCGGGCCTCCCTCCGGCCGGTCGGCCTCAACCTCTTCCATGCGACACGTGGGCTCGCCGGTCAGACCGTCTTCCACCTCCACCTGCACGTGGTGCCGAGGTACGACACCGGCGAGGTGACCATCGGGTTCCAGCGCAGCGCGGGTGACCCCGACGAGCTGGACGCGATCGCCGAGCGGATACGT
>CAZADJ010000087.1:6773-10387 GCA_964483845.1 uncultured Actinomycetota bacterium
GATGTCAGCTGTCGTCGTCCGCACCGTCGCCCCCGAGCAGCGGCGCCCGGCCGGCCCCGCCGGGGGCGTCCGTGCCCTCCGGGGCACGCGCCCAGGCGAGACCGAACCGGGCCAGCATCGCGAAGAGGCCGGCGCCGTCGTTGTGCACGACCTGCCCGTTCAGCCAGCGGGCCTCCGGCAGGCAGAGCAGGGCGACGGCCTCGCTGGCGTCCTCGGGGCTCGCCGCCTCGCGCAGCGGGTGGGTCTCGCGCTCGGCGGCGACGAGACGGTCGTGGAAGGGCCCGGCCATGAGCCGGATCGAGTCGGTGTCGATGAACCCGGGGAGCACCCCGACGGCGGTCACCCCGTGTGGACCGAGCTCGCAGGCGAGGTAGCGCACCAGCGTCTCCGTACCGGCCTTCGCGGCGGCGAGCAGCCCGTGACCGGGGATGTAGCCGACCGTGTCCGCCCCCGAGACCGCGACGATGCGGCCCGCCCGCGGCTCGAGGAGCGGGAAGGCGAGCTGGGCCATGAGGAGGAAGTGGCGCACCGAGATGGCGAAGGTCTTGTCGAGTTGGTGCATCTTCGCCTCGAGCAGCGGCTTGAAGGTCGTCTGCGCGGCGTTCGCGATGAGCAGGTCGAGCTCGCCGTCCGTCTCCTCGACCCGGGCGAACAGAGCGCGGACGCTGTCCTCTTCGAGGAGGTCCAGCTGCTCGGCGCGAGCGCCCGGTGTGTGCTCGGCGCAGTCGGCGACGACCGCGTCGGCCGCCGCGTCGCTGCGCCGGTAGGTGAGGACCACCCTGGCACCCCAGCGCGCGAGTCGCCGGGCGGTCGCCGCGCCCAGCCCGCGCGAGCCGCCGGTGATCAGCGCCGTCCTGCCGTCCAACGGTCGTGCGTCCACGGTGCTCCCTCGTGATCGACTCGGCACGCCGCGTCCCCCACGGCGGACCCGGGACGTGCCATCATGTCCACCGATGGGTACGAAGGCGAGCCCGAGGGCGCGGCGCCTGCGACCGCGTCCGTTCGCTGCGCCGCTCGGCCCGCGGCTGCGCGGCTCGCTCGCCTCCGCGCACGCCGAGCGACCGTTCGCTCCGACCGACCCCCGCCGCGCCGCCCGCCGGGTGCTGAGGATCGCGGCGCGCCTCGGCATGGAGGCGAGCGTGTACCGCGGGGGACTGGACGTGGGGGGTGCCGAGGTCGATCACGTGTGGGTGGTGGTCGACGATCGGGTGATCGATCCCGCCTTCCCGCTCTTCGCGCCGCGGTTCGTCGCCTCGGTCCGGGCCTTCGTCGCCGGCGATCTCGAGCCGGCCGACCTCGAGCGGTGCGCGCACCCGTACTCGGTGCGCTGGCGGGTGATCGGCGACTTCCCCGAGGAGTGCCGGTACGTGGGGCAGCCGTTCTGGGGCTCGAGCTAGCCGCGCGACCGGTCGCGCCGACCTCCCGTGGCGTGTTCCCGGGGCGTGTTCCCGGGGCGTGTTCCCGGGTGTTCCCGGGGCGTGACCGCCGGGACGCGGATCGTTCGACCGTGTCAGCCGGAGCGCTCGTCGCGCTGCTCGAGCGCCTCTGCGATCGGTCCCTCCCAGCCGGGCAGCAGCGCCTCGAGCGCGCGCACCGGCACGCCGCGCTCCACGAGGCGGCGCACGACGTCGGTGCGATGGGTCACGGGATCCACGCGTCTGCGTCCCTCCTCCGGATCCGCGTCCGGCTCTGCGTCCGGCTCCGCGTCCGGCTCCGTGTCCGGCTCCGCGTCCGGGGCCGCGCCGTGCGCGCCGCCCGTGCGGGGCCGGTCATCCGTGCTCATGTTCGCGACGGACGGGCGGGGGAAGCGCGCTCGTCGGTCCATCCGGTCGATACTGACCGCCACGGCCATCCTCCTCAGCTGGTCGCGCCACCCGTCCCCTCGCTCTCCAGGGAGCGCACCCCCGGATGGCAGCCTCACTCTCCGTAGTCGGCCGGCGTTCCGCGGACCTTGAGCGCGGAGGCGGGACGGATGGCCGGGGACCACCGGGACGGGGTCGACGTCACCACGGTGGCGCTCGGTCGTTGGCGTGGACGGAAGCAGGGGAGCGGGCCGACCGGCCCGCGCAGGGAGACCCGCCCCGTCGAGGGACCGTCACCGAGCGGCACGTCACCGCAACGACGGAGACGGCGGAGCGGTCCGAGCATCGAGGACCGGAGTGGCTGACGCGGAGCGAGAGGTGCGGATCCCGCGCATCACGGCGGTGATGGGGTTGGCCCGGGCGTTGCTGGAGACGCTCGGCCCGGACGACGCGGTCGAGGTGCTGATCTCCGAGTTCGGCTGGGACGTGTCGTTCCAGGCGCTCAGCCTGGTCCGCGGGGACGGCGCTTCGGAGGCGCTGGGCGTTACCTGCGAGCGGCTGCTGCTCGACCGTCTCCGCGACGAGCTCGACCTCGAGGTCCGCTGAGTCACGAGCGTCCGGCGTTCGCGCGCAGCCGGCTACCAGCGCTCGGCGATGGCACGGAGCATCGCGGCCGCGGTCCCGACGTCGGGCGCCATGGGCTGCACCGCCGCGACCGTCACCCCCGCCTCCGCGTAGGCACGCAGGCGCTCGGTGACCGCGTCCGCGTCACCGAGCACGAACACCTCGTCGACGAGCCGGTCCGAGACCGCGGCGACCATGCCGTCGCGATCGCCGGTCGCGGCGGCGTCCGCGACCCCCTCGGCCTCCTCCTCGTAGCCGAGCGAGCGGTAGTAGCGGTTGTAGACCGAGGTCGCGATGTAGGGCGCGAACGTCGCCTTCACCGCGCGCCTCGCCGCGTCGAGATCGTCCGTGACGGCGCAGAACAGGCGGGCCATCACCCCGAACCCGTCGGAGCCGATCTCGATGCCCCGGTCGGCGGCGGCGATCCCCGCGCGCACCGGCTCGAGGAGGCCCGGGAGGTGGTCGGGACCGAACTGGTTGAGACAGACCCCGTCGGCGATCTCGCCCGTCTGCCGCAGGGACTTCGGGTTCAGCGCACCCACCCACAGCGGGACCGGCGCCGGCGGGGTCGCGTGTGGGCGGTAGCCGTCCACGGCCACGAAGCGGCCCTCGTACGAGGCGCGCTCCCCACGGAGGATCGGCCGGAGCGCCTCGACGGACTCGCGGACGTGGCGGAGGGGTGATGCGAAGGAGATACCGGCCCACCGGGACACGATCACCTCGGACGATGCGCCGACGCCGAGGTGGAAGCGGCCGCCGGTCAGCTCGGACAGGGTGACCGCCGACATCCCGAGCACGAACGCCGCCCTGGTCTGGACCGGCACGACGGCGACCCCGAGCTCGAGGTCGGTGGTGAGCGCGAGCGCGCCGAGCTGGGTGAAGGCGTCGGGCCCCTGGACCTCGGAGAGCCAGCAGGCCCGGTAACCCCAGTCGGCGGCGCGGCGAGCGAGGTCGATGCCGTCCGGGGTGGGGACCCGGTGCAGGGGGAGGCTCAGCGCGAGGGTGGTCTCCGTCATGGCGGCTCCAGGCTCCGGACGGGCCCGGTGGTCACGAGCCCGGTGGCGGGGTCGGTCACGACGCGATCGCGTGCGTGGTCGCATGCGGTGTCACGAACGTAGTCGCCCGACCTCGGCGGTCAGACGACCGTCCGGACGCTATCGTCGGCGGGGAAGCCGTTCCGGCGAGGTG
>CAZADJ010000088.1:0-8668 GCA_964483845.1 uncultured Actinomycetota bacterium
TGCTGCAGGAGCACGAGGGGATGTCGGAGTCCGAGGCGTTCCGGTGGATCCAGCAGCAGGCGATGTCCCGCCGGGAGACGATGCGCGAGGTCGCCGACAAGGTCCTCGACGAGTTCGGCGACGGCAGCTGAGCTCGGCGCCCGTTCGTGGCTCCTACCACGGTCGTAGACGCTAGGCTCCTGTCCACACATCCGATCTGGAGGCGGCAGCATGCGAACGCGTAACAGTTGGTGGCTCGTGGCGCTCGTCGCGGTGTTCGGTCTCGTCCTGGCGGCCTGTCCGGCCGACGACGGACCGACGGACGACGATGGTGCCGCGGCGGACGGCCTCGACCTCGTCAGCGAGGGGACGTTGACCGTCTGCACCGATGCCCCCTACCCGCCGATGGAGTTCGAGGACCCGGAGACCGGGGAGATGACCGGGTTCGACATCGAGCTGATGCGTGCCGTCGGGGACGAGCTCGGCCTGGACGTCGAGGTCATCAACAGCGGCTTCGACCCGATCACCAGCGGCCAGGTGTTCGAGGCCGGTCAGTGCGACATCGCGGCGGCGTCGATCACGATCACCGAGGAACGCCAGGAGAGCGTCGCCTTCAGCGACCCGTACTTCACCGCGGACCAGTCCCTCCTGGTCAAGGCCGACGCCGGCATCACCACGCTCGACGACGTGGCCGGTGAGCGCCTCGGCGTGCAGGCCGGCACGACCGGTGAGATGTACGCGCGTGACAACGCGCCCGACGACGCCGAGATCGTCTCCTTCGACGATCCGGGGGACCTGTTCGTCGCCCTCGAGGCGGATGACATCGTCGGCGTCCTCCAGGACATCGTCGTGAACCAGGGTCGCGCGCTCGAGGAGGACACCGTCGAGGTCGTCGAGACCTACCCGACGGACGAGGAGTACGGCTTCGCCATGCGCCTGGACAACGAAGAGCTCGTCCAGGCCGTGAACGACGCCCTCGGGACGCTGCGCGACGACGGGACGTACGACCAGCTGCACGCGGAGTGGTTCGACGGAGGCTCGTGAGCGCACCGTAGGAGCGCCACCGCACAGGGGGACCCGTATTAGGGTCCCCCTGTTGCCTGCACACGATCCGTGGGAGGCCGTCCGTGAGAGCCCGTCAGCGCCAGCGGATGGTGCAGGGGGTGCTCTACGCCCTGTTCGTCTTCGGTGTCGTCGCGCTGGTCCTCGTCCCCGACTGGGCGCGGATCCAGCAGGCGTTCTTCAACGTCGACGTCGTCCGGCGGATGCTCCCCCGGGTCATCACGGTCGGGGTGAAGAACACCCTGCTGTACACGGCGACCGCCTTCGCCTTCGGGCTCATCGCCGGTCTCGTGCTCGCGCTCATGCGCCTGTCCAGCGTCACCCCGTACCGGTGGGTGGCCACCTGGTACGTGGAGCTGTTCCGGGCGCTCCCGGCGCTCGTCACCATCTCCTTCGTCGGCTTCGGTGTGCCGATCTTCTTCGAGATCAACATCCCGTTCGGCTTCTTGGGGCGGGCGACGCTCGGTCTCGGTCTCGTGGCGGCCGCGTACATGGCCGAGGTCATCCGCTCGGGGATCGAGGCCGTGCCGAAGGGCCAGATGGAGGCGGCCCGGTCCCTGGGGATGAGCCGGTTCTGGGCGATGGTCTCGATCGTGCTCCCGCAGGCCTTCCGGATCATCATCCCGCCGCTCACCAACGAGCTGGTCCTGCTCATCAAGGACACGTCCCTCCTCTTCGTCCTCGGGTTCACCGTCGGGAGCAAGGAGCTGTACAAGTTCGGGCGGGACATCATGTCCGAGACGTTCAACGGTACGCCGCTGACCGTCATCGCGATCCTCTACGTCGCGATCACGCTGCCGATGACGCGGGTCGTCGCGCAGCTCGAGAAGCGTGCGGCGCGGGCGAAGTAGGAGGCGAACATGTCGGTGGGAGTGGAGGGCCACAGCGGGGTCGCGATCGACGTCGTCGACCTGCACAAGCGCTTCGGGGAGCTCGAGGTGTTGCGCGGCATCGACTTCCACGTCGAGCACGGTGAGGTGGTGTGCGTCATCGGACCATCGGGGTCGGGCAAGTCGACGCTGCTCCGCTGTGTCAACCGGCTCGAGGAACCGGAGGCCGGACGGATCGTCATCGAGGGGACCGACATCACCGATCCCGACGTCGAGCTCGATGCGGTGCGTCGCAAGATCGGGATGGTCTTCCAGCAGTTCAACCTCTTCCCGCACCTCACGGTGATGCGCAACCTCACGATCGCCCAGCGTCGTGTCCTGAAGCGGTCGACGCACGAAGCCGAGGAGATCGCGACGCGGATGCTGGACCGCGTCGGCCTCTCCGAGAAGGTGAACGCGTACCCGGCGCACCTGTCCGGCGGTCAGCAGCAGCGGGTCGCGATCGCACGGGCGCTGTGCATGGACCCGGACATGATGCTGTTCGACGAGGTGACGAGCGCGCTGGACCCCGAGCTCGTCGGCGAGGTGTTGGAGGTGATGCGCAAGCTCGCCGACGAGGGCATGACCATGATGGTCGTCACCCACGAGATGGGGTTCGCGCGCCGCGTCGCGGACCGCGTGGTGTTCATGGACGAGGGGATCATCGTCGAGCAGGGCCCCCCGGGCCGGCTCCTCGAGGACCCGCAGCGCGAACGGACCCAGCAGTTCCTCTCGTTGGTGCTCGAGCGCTACTGACCGACGGATCGACGCGGGGACCCGAGGTGGATGCGGAGGGGCTACCCGGCGTGATCGTCCGGTGACCGGGGTGCGGACGGGTAGCGATCGACGTCCTCGGCCATCCACGCGCGGACGCCGCGTCGCACCAGCGGCATGGTCGCCCCGTGGACGCAGCCGACGACGGCGCGGCGCACCGGGTCGGAGAGCGACGTGCGTTCCGGCGGGGGCGCGAGGCGGGCCAGCAGCTGCGCCTCGCGTCCGAGGAACGTGGTGAGGAGGCAGTCCGCCGTGAGCGGGATCAGACCGTCCGGCTCTTGCAGGGTCGTCGCGATGCGTCGCTCCCCGTCGGGCTCCCCGAGCCCACGCCGTGCGGCACGGTCCGCCCACGCCTGCTCGTAGAAGGTGATGTGCACCGGCGCGCCGACGCGGCCGTCGAAGCGCGGCCGGCGGTCGACCTCGCGCACCGCGTCGGCGGCGGCCGTGCGTAGCTCCTCGTGGACCTCAGCGACCGGTCGGTCGGTCCGTGCGCGTGTCCGCGACCGTGACCGCTTGACCGTGAGCACGGGGACGCCGGGGAGCAGGGCGGCGCACTCGTCGACGAGGCGGGACTCGCCGGCGACGAACCCGATCGGGGCGCCGGCCGCGGCGACCATCGTCGCCCACAGGTAGGCCTCGTTCACGGCCACGCCGTCCACCTCGACGGCGAGGCCCTGCCAGAACGTGTGGCTCATGAACGCGTCCCGGTCACCCGCTGCTGCGTGCATCCCCACGAACAGCGCGAGGCCGACGTCTCCGTACACGCTGCGGTCCATCCGCGGCGCACCGTCCCGCCACAGGCCGAGGACGGGCTCGTCGATGCGGTCACGGCGCAGGTTGTCGCCGACGAAGTGCCAGTCGGTCACGACGATGTCGTCGACGCCGGCGTCTCGGAGCCCGGCGATCACCGCGTCGACCTCGCCCTCCATGAGCTGCTGCGCGCGGCCGTAGCGTCGTGGCCAGGCGGGGAAGCAGTCCTCGTAGCGGTCGACGCCGGCGATGCCTTCGAGGTCGGTGCAGATGACGACGCGCACGGTCAGAAGAGCGCGTTCGCCAGGTGTCGGCGGGCGTCCGCGACGAGCCGGTGGTCTTCCCCGAGGATCCGGAAGACGGCGAGGAGCTGGTCGCGCGCCTCGTCCCTCCGCTCGTCGTCGTCACGCACGACCGTGAGCAGCTCGTCGATCGCCTCGGCGTACTCGCCCTGCGCGGCCAGTGCCCGACCGAGGTCGAGGCGTGCGGCACCGTCCTCCGGGTCCACGGCGACGCGGGCGCGGAGCTCATCGAGGTCGTCCCCGCGCGCGGTCAGCTCGGCGCGGGCGGCGATCTCCTCCGCTCGCGGGTCCGGCCGGTGCCGACGGACGAGCTCGAGGGCACGGTCGGGATCCCGGTCGGCCAGCCGGGCGGCCAGCGCGAGCGCCGCCCCACGGTGGTCCGGTTCCAGCTCGAGGGCCTCCTCGAGCAGCTCGTCGGACGCTGCGTCGTCGGCTCCCTGCTCGGCGCGGCTGACCAGCTGGTCCGCCTCGGAGGGCACGAGCTCGTCGAGGAACGCCTCGACCTGTGCGCGCGGCTGAGCGCCGACGAACTCGGCGACGACCTCCCCGTCACGGAAGCCCTTCACCGCCGGGATGCCGCGGACGCCGTAGCGTGCGGCCAGCTGCTGCGCGGCGTCCACGTCGACCTTCGCCAGTGCGACCGCGCCGCCCCGGTCGGCGACCGCCTGTTCGAGGACGGGGCCCAGCGTCCGGCACGGAGCGCACCAGGCGGCCCAGAAATCGACCACGACGGGGACGTCGTAGGAGCGTGCGACGACCTGCTCCGCGAAGTCGTCCGCGGTCACGTCGGAGATGGTCGGGCCGGCCGGCGATGCGGAGGCGGCGGTCACGGGCGGTCCTCGTGTCGCGTGCTCGCGGCCGGAAGGTAGCGGCTCGGACCGGCCCGTCGCCGCTCGCCGGTCCGGACCGTCGGTGACGGCAGGCGTTAGGCTCGGCGGGGATCCGGCGCGAGCTGCGCCGGGAGCGCGTCGAGCACGGCGTCGGCGGGTCGGAGGCGGGATCCGGGAGGTCAGGTGTGACCGAGGACGGGAAGCAGACCCTGGTCCTGCTGGACGGGCACAGCCTCGCCTACCGGGCGTTCTACGCCCTGCCCGACAGCCTCCGGACGCAGACGGGGCAGCTCACCAACGCGGTCTACGGGTTCACGAGCATGCTCATCAAGCTCATCGGCGACCAGCGTCCGGACGGGATCGTCGTCTGCTTCGACGAGGGGCGTGACGTCGCCCGCACGGAGGCGTACCCGGAGTACAAGGCCGGCCGCCCGGAGACCCCCGACGAGTTCCGTCCGCAGCTCGGCCTGATCCGCGAGGTGCTCGCCGCCCTGGAGGTGCCGGTGATGTCGGTCGCCGGGGTCGAGGCCGACGACGTGATCGCGACGCTCGCGCGCCGGGCGATCAAGGAGGGCCACCGGGTCCTGATCGTGACCGGGGACCGCGACGCGATGCAGCTCGTCGACGACGACATCACCGTCCTGTACACGCTCCGCGGGATCACCGAGACGGCGGAGATGACACCCGACGCGGTGGTCGAGCGCTACGGCGTCCGGCCGCCCGCGTACCCGGACTACGCGGCCCTGCGCGGTGACAGCTCCGACAACCTGCCGGGCGTCCCCGGCGTCGGCGAGAAGACCGCGGCGAAGCTCCTGGGCGAGTACGGCGACCTGGAGGGGATCTACGAGCACATCGACGAGGTGGGAGGCAAGAAGCTCCCCGAGAACCTGCGCGAGTGCCAGGAGCAGGTCTTCCTCAACCGGCGACTCACGCGTCTCCGGGAGGACGTCGACCTGGAGCTGGATCTCGCGGACCTTCGCATGGGTGAGCCGGACCTCGACACGGTCCGTCAGCTCTTCGAGACGCTCGAGTTCCGGACCCTGCTGGAACGTCTCCAGTCCGAGGTCCTCGGCGACATCGTCGAGGACGAGGCGATCGTCTTCGAGGGCGAGCCCCGACGCCTCGGTGCGGGCGACGTGGCCGGGTGGCTCGACAGCGCCGGTGGCCCGATCGCGGTGCTGGCGACCACCGAAGGCGGCGTCCCCCACACGCGGTTCGTCGGTGTGGCGCTCGCGGCCGGGGGGGCCGACCCGGTCGTCGCGGACTTCGACGAGCTCGGATCCGACGACCTCGAGGTGCTCGCCGAGGCGGTCGCCGACCCCGAGGTGGCCGTCGTCTGCCACGACGTGAAGGATCTGGACCACGCGACCCACGCGCGCGACTGGCGGCTCGACGGGGTCCGCCTCGACACGATGCTGGCGGCCTACCTCGTGGATCCGGCGGCTCGGCGCTACGAGCTCGACCGGCTCGCGCTCACCCACCTCGGGCGGAGCCTCGAGCTGGACGAGGACGCCGACGACGACGGACAGCTCGCCCTCGAGGTGGAGGACCGGTGGCGCGAGCGGGCGCTGCGTGCCCAGGCGGTCCTGGAGCTGGCCGATCACCTCGGCGGGGAGCTCGACCTCCGCGGACAGCAGGAGCTGCTCGAGACCGTCGAGCTGCCGCTCGTCCCGGTGCTCGCGCGGTTGGAGCGCACGGGCATCGCGGTCGACCTCCGGGTGCTCGATGAGATCCGTGAGCGCCTGTCCGGGCGCTGCGCCGACCTCGAGCGGGAGATCTGGGACCACGCCGGCCGCGAGTTCAACGTCGCTTCGCAGCCTCAGCTGCAGGAGGTGCTGTTCGACGAGCTCGAGCTCCCCAAGACGAAGAAGATCAAGACCGGGTACTCGACCGACGCGCAGTCGCTGAAGTCGATCTCCGCGAGCCACCCGATCGTGGAGCCGATCCTGGAGTGGCGTGAGCTGTCGAAGCTCGTCTCGACCTACCTCGAGGCTCTCCCGCCGCTGGTGGACGAGGAGACCGGGCGGATCCACACGACGCTGTCGCAGGTGACGGCCGCGACCGGCCGTCTCGCGTCGTCGAACCCCAACCTCCAGAACATCCCCGTGCGCCGCAGCGAAGGGCGGGAGATCCGCCGGGCGTTCGTGCCGGGGGAGGGCTTCGACACCCTCCTCGTCGCCGACTACAGCCAGATCGAGCTGCGCATCATGGCGCACCTCTCCGGGGACGAGGGTCTGATCGAGGCGTTCGCCTCGGACGAGGACATCCACGCGACCACGGCCGCGCAGGTCTTCGACATGCCGCTGGACCACGTGGACGGCGCTCTCCGCGACCGGGCGAAGGCGATCAACTACGGGCTGGCCTACGGCCTCACCTCGTACGGGCTGTCGCAGCAGATCGGCATCCCGCCCGAGGAGGCCCAGGAGATCGTCGACACCTACATGGAGCGCTTCCCGAAGGTCGGCGAGTTCCTCGACCAGGCCGTCTCCGACGCGCGTCGCGACGGCTTCACCACGACCATGTTCGGTCGCCGTCGCTACCTCCCGGATCTGCTCTCCTCCAACCGCAACCGCCGTGCGATGGCCGAGCGCATGGCGCTGAACGCTCCGATCCAGGGCACGGCCGCCGACATCATCAAGCTGGCGATGATCCAGGTGCAGGAGGCGGTCGACCGGTCGGGGATGGACAGTCGGATGCTCCTGCAGGTGCACGACGAGCTGGTCTTCGAGTGCCCGGACGCCGAGATGGAGGACGCCCGGGATCTCGTCGTCGAGGCGATGGCGGGCGTGGCTGACCTGGAGGTGCCGCTGGTCGTCGATACCGCGTCCGGCCCGACCTGGTTCGACGCACAGAAGCACTGAAGGAGCCGGGAGCGCCGTGCCGGTCCAGCCGGGCCGGTCGAGCCGGGCCCGGCAGCCGGTCAGATCGCCGGCTGCGCTGTCACCTGGGGTTCGGTGGCGTGCGCGCGACCGGCGCGAGCCTCGGACTCGATCGCGATCACGAACGCGACCGCCCAGCCGACGGCGAGACCGGCCCACAGCGTCCCGACGGCCGAGGCGGAGGGCACGATCAGGCTGGCGAGCCCGTGGGCACCGACGAACACGGCCGCCACCCAGCCCGGCAGTCGCCACCCGGAGACCTTCGCCGCCGCGACGCCACCGAGCAGGATCGCCACGATCGGGTAGACGCCCATGAACGCCCAGTGCCCGAGCTCGAAGTGCTCGTCGCCAGGACCGCTGGCGAGGTGGATCCCGAAGCTGTCCACCGAGAACACGACCAGCGGGATGGCGGCGAGCGCGACCATCCCTGCGAGCAGGAGACTGGGGCGCTCGACGGGCCGGAACTTCGCACCGAGAGGGGACGGGTGCGCGACGAAGGCGATGCCGGAGAAGACCATCACCCCGATCAGGATCGGCACCATATCGGCGGGGACCGCGCCGATCGCGAGGAGCGCGGCGAGCAGGACGAAGGCCCCGAGCCCGTACACGTACGCCCCGCCGATCTGGCGCTCCGGGCGGCGGAGCTGGACCCCCACGCCGACGATGTTCACCCAGTAGAGGAGCGAGACGAGGAGGGTGTGCACGGTGTGGTCGGGGTGGTCGGCCGAGAGGCCCCAGCCACCCCAGACCGTGATCGGCACGAGGAAGTAGGTCGGCTCCTCGGCCAGTCGCTGACCCACGACCAGCACGAGGAAGGTGGCTGCCGCGAGCCAGAACACGATGAGCCGCCGGCGGGACGGCCGCGGGAGTTCGACGGGATCGAGCATGGAGTGCTCCTTCGTGCTCCTCGACGTGGATGCGAGACGGGCTGTGCCCGCCTCGTGAAGCGTGCGCGGACGATACGAGCGGTCGGCGATCGGCGTCCACAGAGGCCTGGTGAACTGGTCCCGAGATGACCGGTCCCGACTAGCTCGTCGCCCCCCGAGATCACCACGTGCCCGGTCCGGCTGGCCGGACACCGGCTCAGCCGACCGTGGTCTCGGCGGCGGCGATGGTCCCGTCGGAGCCGCGGCTGACGTCGAGCGCGCCCGCGCCGGCGCCGGTGATCACGCACCGGTAGGTGCCCGCCGGCCCGCTGGTCCGGAACCTGACCTGTCCGAACG
>CAZADJ010000088.1:8768-10288 GCA_964483845.1 uncultured Actinomycetota bacterium
ACGCACCGGTAGGTGCCCGCCGGCCCGCTGGTCCGGAACCTGACCTGTCCGAACGCGTCGGTCCAGGCCGTGCCCTCGCCGGTGTGCTCAGGCCCCTCGATGCGCGCGTCGACCGCGACGTCGGGGCAGCGTCCCCCCTCGGCGTCGCGCAGGTTCGCCCAGAAGGTGACGCGGATCCGGCCGTCGTCGAGGTGCTCCGCCGGCAACGCCTCGAGGTCGACCACGGCGATCGGTTCGGCGAACGAGCGGGGGACGTCGTCACCGACGATCCCCGGCTCGCGGCGGGGCGATCCGCAGGCCGCCAGGTCCGGTCCGTCGTCCCCGTCGGACGGCCGTCGCCGGCGGTCGAGCAGGTCGCGGAGGAAGGACACGGTCGGGGGCTCCCTGATCGCGTGTGCCGGTGTGCGGGGCGTCGTCCGGCTGGGACACCCGGTCGTCGGGTGGGCGGCGACGCTGCGGAGGGTACCCTCGGTGGTGGACCGGTCCGCGTTGACAGCGCCCCGGAGCGTTGACAGCGCCCCGGAGCGGTGGAAGCATCGCTGGTCGCTCCTCGCCGGGCCGGACGGCTCCGGTGTGCACCCCCGCCGCCCTCGCGGTGGACGTGCGCGCCCACCGTCCCGCTCGCGCGTGAGCGTCCGGGGCCACGCGACGCGGCACCGGCACTGACCGGACCACCACAGAGGAACCCGACCAGATCATGGACCAGGACACGACGACCGAACCGAGCGAGACCCAGGGGCAGCAGCAGGACGCTCCGGACGAGACCGAGGGGCAGGAGCCGACCCCGGCGGACGGCACCGACGGGCAGCAGGCGACACCATCTGCCGAAGCCCCGCAGACCGACGGGGCGGCGGCCCAGGCGCAGGACGCGGGGACCGAGAGCCCGCCGGCCGGAGCACCGCAGCCCGCCGGACCCCAGGGTGACGGCCCGGGTGACGAGCCCACCGTGATCATGCCCGAACCGGGTGCCGACATGACCTCGACCGGCGAGCCGATCGTGGAGAACGAGTACGAGGACGAGGACGCCTTCGAGGAGGCGCTCGAGTCCACGCTCAAGCCGCTCAACGACGGCGACATCGTCGAGGGCGTCGTCGTCAAGGTCGACCCGGACGAGGCGCTGGTCGACATCGGCTACAAGTCCGAGGGCGTCATCCCGGCCCGTGAGCTCTCGATCAAGCAGGACGTCGACCCCCGCGAGGTGGTCGCTGTCGGCGATGTGATCGAGGCGCTCGTCATCACCAAGGAGGACGACCAGGGTCGCCTCGTCCTGTCCAAGAAGCGCGCCCAGTACGAGCGCGCCTGGGGCACGATCGAGCGCATCTTCAGCGAGGACAAGACCGTCCGCGGCACCGTCATCGAGGTGGTCAAGGGCGGGCTCATCCTGGACATCGGGCTGCGCGGGTTCCTGCCCGCGTCGCTCGTCGAGATGCGCCGCGTCCGGGACCTCCACCCCTACGTCGGCACCGAGCTCGAGTGCAAGATCATCGAGCTCGACAAGAACCGCAACAACGTCGTGCTGT
>CAZADJ010000089.1:0-10276 GCA_964483845.1 uncultured Actinomycetota bacterium
CGTGCGCGTGTCAGGCTCCTCACCCGTCGGAGCTCGTCGTCGTCACGCCGGAAGACCACCACGTCCTCGGAGCCGCCGGCGCCGACCGGGGCGACGAGCCTGCCGCCATCGGTGAGCTGCTCGCGCAGGGGTCCGGGGATCGACGGGGTGGCCGCCGAGAGGATGATCGCGTCGAACGGCGCCTCGCCGGGGATCCCCTCACTGCCGTCGCCGACGACGACGTGGGCGTTGTCGATGCCGGCCGCCCGGAGGTTGTCGGCGGCGGTCTCCGCAAGCTCGCCGTAGCGCTCGATGCTCCACACCTCGTCGGCGAGCTGCGCGAGGAGCGCCGTCTGGAACCCGTACCCGGTCCCGAGCTCCAGGACCCTCTCGCCGCCGCGCAGCTGCAGCGCCTCGACCATCGCCGCGATGAGCGACGGCTGCGAGGTCGTCTGGCCGTGGGGGATGGGGATCGGACGGTCCGCGTACGCGGCACGCTCGCGACCGGCCGGGACGAAGTCCTCCCGACGCACAGCTCGGAGCGCGTCCAGCACCCGCTCGTCGCGGACGCCGATGCGCTCGGCCGCCCGGACGAGATCCTCCGGGCCATCACCGCCTCGACTGAAGAACGCCATCCCTTGCAGTATGGCCGCTCCTGCCCGCTGCGGGGCCTGGTCATCCGTGCGACAGTGGGATCGAGGCAGCCGGGGACAGGAGCGCGATGTCGGAGCAACCGGTGACGGCACCGTCGGAGGCGATCGCCGCACGCACCGACCGGTCGCGCGACGCGGCCCTGCGCGCCGACGTCCGGCGACTCGGGAACGCGCTCGGGCGGACGCTGGTGCGGCAGGAGGGGAGGGACCTGCTCGACCTCGTGGAGCAGGTGCGCAAGCTCAGCAAGGCCATCCGACGGACCGGCGACCACCTCCCGGGTGAGCTCGACGAGCTGCTCGCCGGGATCGACCTCGAGACGACGATCCCGCTGGTCCGAGCCTTCTCCACCTACTTCTACCTCGCGAACGTCACCGAGCAGACCCACCGCGTGGGCGAGCTGACCACGCGCACCGACCGCGAGCGGGGCTGGCTCGGCGCGACGGTCGCTCGGCTGCGCGAGGCAGAGGCGGACCCGTCCGAGATCGCCGACGTCACCCGCCGGCTCGAGCTGCGGCCGGTCTTCACCGCGCACCCGACCGAGGCGGCGCGACGCTCGATCCTGACCAAGATGCGCTGGATCTCCGATCTGGTCCTCGAGCGCAACGATCCGCGGACGACGGCGGCTGATCGCGATCGGATCGACCGGGAGGCTGCCGAGGTGATCGACCTCATCTGGCAGACCGACGAGCTGCGGCGGGAGCGACCCGAACCGACCGACGAGGCACGGTCGGTCCTGTACTACTTCGACGAGCTCTTCACCGACGTCGTTCCGGCGCTCCTCTCCGACCTGGCCAGGGTGCTGGAGGACCTCGAGGTCGAACTACCCGCGGACGCGGCTCCGATCCGCTTCGGTTCGTGGGTCGGGGGCGATCGCGACGGGAACCCGCACGTCACGGCCGAGGTGACCCGGCAGGTCCTGCGCATGCACGCCGACCATGCGCTGCGCAACCTCGTCGCCACCGTCGAGGGCCTCGCGCTCGACCTCAGCACGTCGGAGCGCATCGCGGGCGCCAGCCGTGCGCTCCTGGACAGCCTCGAGCGGGACCGTGAGGCGCTGCCGGGCGTGTACGAGCGCTTCGCGGAGCTCAACGCCGAGGAGCCCTACCGGTTCAAGCTCGCCTACGTCCGCGAGCGGCTGCTCAACCGGCGTCGGCACATCCTCGATGAGGCCGTCCCGGGCGAGGGGCAGGCGTACCGGAGCGCGGACGAGCTGCTGGCCGACCTCGACGTGATGCGTGACTCGCTGCTGGAGCACCGGGGTGAGCTCATCGCGCGTGGCTCGCTGTCGCGTGTCATGCGGGCGGTCGCGGCGTTCGGGCTCCACCTCGCCACGCTCGACGTGCGCGAGCACGCGGCCAGGCACCGGGCGGTCCTCGCCCAGTTGTACGGACGCCTCGGTGAGCTCGACGGTCCCTACGACGAGCTCGACGCGGAGGCGCGCACCGAGATCCTCTCCGCGGAGCTGGAGGGCAGGCGTCCGCTGAGTTCGCCCAGCACCCGGCTCGACGGTGACGCGGCGGCGACGATGGCGACGTTCGAGGTGATCCGCGAGGTGCTCGAACGACACGGTCGGGACGTCGTGGAGAGCTACGTCGTCTCGTTCACCGAGAGCCCGGCTGAACTGCTCGAGGCGGTCGTCCTGGCGCGGGAGGCCGGGCTCGTCGACCCCAACGCCGAAGTCGCGAGGATCGGGTTCGTGCCGCTCCTCGAGACGCCGGAGGCGATCCGCGACGCCGACCGGATCGTCGACCGGCTGCTGCGCGTCCCCGCCTACCGGCGGGTCGTCGCGCTCCGCGGTGACCTCCAGGAGGTCATGCTGGGCTACTCCGACTCGAGCAAGCGCAGCGGGGTCCTCACCTCACGCTGGGAGCTCCACAAGGCGCAGCGCCGGCTGGCCGGGGTCGCCGACGAGCACGGGGTCCGCCTCCGGCTCTTCCACGGCCGGGGAGGCAGCGTGGGCCGCGGCGGTGGACCGACCCACGAGGCGATCCTCGCCCAGCCGCCCGGGACGGTCGACGGGCGCATCAAGATCACCGAGCAGGGGGAGGTGATCTCCGACAAGTACAGCCTGCCCGGCCTCGCCAGACGCAACCTCGAGCTGTCGCTCGCTGCCGTGCTCGACGCCTCGCTGCTGCACCGGGAGGCGCGCAACCCTCCGCAGGCGCTGGAGCGGTGGGACGGGGTCACCGACCTGGTCTCGGACGCCGCCGAACGCGCGTACCGGGACCTCGTGGGGACCGAGGGGCTCGCGGAGTACTTCCGCAGCTCGACGCCGGTGGAGGAGATCGGCGAGCTGAACATCGCGTCGCGGCCGGCCCACCGCCCCGGCGGCGGAACGGTCGAGGACCTCCGTGCCATCCCGTGGGTGTTCGGGTGGACCCAGTCCCGGCAGATCGTCCCCGGATGGTTCGGGGTCGGCTCGGGGCTGGCACGGGCCCGCGAGCAGGGCCACGGCGACGTGCTCCGTGAGATGTACCGCGACTGGTCGTTCCTCCGGACGTTCGTCTCCACGGTGGAGATGACCCTCGTGAAGACCGACCTCGGGGTGGCGGGCCGTTACGTCGACCGCCTGGTGCCACAGCGTCTGCACCACATCTTCGAGACGATCCGCGACGAGTACGAGCGCACGGTGGAGGAGGTGCTCGCGATCACAGGAGGCGACGAGCTGCTCGCGGAGCACCCGATCCTGCGCCGGACCCTCGAGGTCCGCGACGCCTACCTCGATCCGCTGAGCGTGCTCCAGGTGGAGCTGCTCTCCCGGGTGCGGGCGAGCGACGACCCGGACCCCAAGCTCCGTCGCGCGCTCCAGCTCACCATCAACGGGATCGCCGCCGGCCTGCGCAACACCGGGTAGATCTCGCCGTGCCGCGCTGCGGGCGGGATCAGGGCCGGGCCCGGACCGGGAGCCGGTGCTGTCCCTCCGTACGATCACGGTCCTGGTGCCGCATGCGGCACCAGGACCGTCTCCGTGGCCGGTGGGCGTCCTCCTCCGGGCGCGCGGCGTCGTACCGCTGCCTGACCCGGGCAACTCAGGTGCCGGTGAGGAGACCTTCGGGGATCTCGACGTGGCGCGCGCGCAGGAACTCCCCGAGGCCCTTGGCCTGCGGGTCCGGGCGCACCGATGACGACACGCCCTCGCCGAGCAGACCGACGATGACGAAGTTCAGCGCGAGCAGGTTCGGGAAGCGGTAGCGGCGCACCTCGAGGTCGGCCGCCTCGGGCAGCAGGGCCCGGAGGCGCTCGACGGTGAGGAAGCCGTCGAGCCACGCGAACGCCTCCGGACTCCGGGTCCAGACGCCGAGGTTGGCGTTACCGCCCTTGTCACCGGAGCGGGCGCCCACCACCGCTGCGAGCGGCAGCCGCCGCGTCGGTCCGCCCGGCGGCTCGGCGGTGACCACGGCGGCGAGGCTGTCGCCGGCGTCGGTCGAGGGGTCCCCCTCGGTCGCGGTCTGCTCGATGCGGCGGCGGTCGTGTTCGTGTTCGAAGACGACCAGCTCGGTGATCTCGTCCTTGGGCACGAGCGTCGGCCAGTACACGCCGAACGGGGTCGCGTCCTCGGGCGGGCGTGTCATCGTGAAGCCGGGGTAGCTGGCCAGTGCGAGCTCCACCGGGATGCGCGAGAACGCCTTGCCGACCCGGTCGGGATCGGCGGCCTTCACCGTCACGCGCAGCTCGGCGAGCGCGTCCTCGTTGCGCTCGGGGTCCTCGACGGGACGGCCGACCAGCCGGACGTCGACCTCGTCGAAGGCGTCCAGATCGAGGCGCTCCTCCAGGGTCCGGCGCAGGAGGTCCGCCTTCGCGTCGACGTCCAGCCCGGTGATCACGAAGCTCATCTGGTTGCGGAAACCGCCGAGGTAGTTGAGCGCGACCTTCAGCACGTCGGGGGCCGGCTCGCCGCGCACCCCGGAGATCCGCACCCGGTCGGGCCCGTCCTGTTCGAGCTCGATCGAGTCGAAGCGGGCGATCACGTCGGGGCTCGGGTAGCGGGGTCCGGCGATCTCGTACAGCAGCTGGGCCGTCACCGTCCCGACCGAGACGAGCCCACCGGTGCCCTCGTGCTTCGTGATGACGCTGGAGCCGTCGGGGTGGACCTCGGCGATCGGGAAGCCGGGGTGGGTGAGCCCCGGCACCTCGTCGAAGAAGGAGTAGTTGCCGCCGGTGGCCTGCGCGCCGCACTCGATGACGTGCCCGGCGACGAGCGCTCCGGCGAGCTCGTCCCAGTCGCCGCGCCCCCAACCGAAGCGCCAGGCGGCAGGTCCGACGACCAGCGCCGCGTCGGTCACGCGTGGGCAGACCACGATGTCGGCGTCACGGCCGAGGGCCTCGGCGATCCCCCAGGACCCGAGGTAGGCGTTCGCGGTGAGCGGCGGCTGGTCGGCGTCCGCCAGCGGCCGGCCCGTGTCGAGGTTGGCGAGGTCGTGGCCGTCGGCCCGGAGCTCGTCGAGCCGGTCGAGCAGGTCGTCGCCCTCGATGTGGGCGACGGTCGGGGCGAGCCCGAGCTCGCCGGCCAGCTCCCGCAGCCGGTCGGCGAGCGCCGCGGGGTTCAGCCCCCCGGCGTTCGTCACGATGCGCACGCCGCGGTCCAGGGCGAGGCCGAGGCAGTCCTCCATCTGCCTCAGGAAGGTCTTCGCGTAGCCGGTGGTGTCGTCCTGGGCCTTGTTGCGCCACAGGATCAACATCGTGAGCTCGGCCAGGTAGTCGCCGGTGAGGACGTCGATCGGCCCGTCCTCGAGCATCTCACGCGGCGCGGAGAAGCGATCGCCGTAGAAGCCCGAACAGTTGGCGACGCGCAGCACCTCGGACACGGGGACCTCCGCCGACGGGTGGGAGCCGACCGTAGTCGTCGTCCACGGGACGCCCGACGGGCCCGCCCGGCGGACGTCGGGGGTCGTGGGGTGGGACGCGGGCGTGCGGTGGGCGCGCGGGGGTGCGGAGAGCTACGCGGGGGCGCGGCCGACGTCGATGATCTCGGGGTCGGCGAGCCGGACGAAGTCCGCGGTCGCGATCGTGACCGTCTCCGTGTGGCTCCCGTCACGGCAGATCATGCGCTCCCGGGCACGCATGGTCTCGTCGAGGAAGACCGGAACGTCGTAGAGGTTCCCGAACGGGGGGTGTGCGCCGAGCTCGCAGTCCTCGAAGACGTCGGCGAACTCGTCCTCGTCGGCGAGACGGACCTCGGCGCCGCCGAACCAGTCCCGGGCCCTGTCCGGATCGACGTCCACCGGTGCCGGCACGACGCACATGGCGAGGTCGCCGGCGACGACCAGCATCACCGGCTTGGCGACGTCCCAGCCGCTGACGTTCTCCGACTGGGCCACCTCGTGAGCCGTGTACGCCTGGTCGTGCTCGGTGACCTCGTAGTCGACCCCGGCCTCGTCGAGGAACTCGTGCAACCTGCGGGCGGTCATGGCTCCCTCCTCCGTCTGCCTCGACCGTAACCTCGAACGACCCGGCCCGACAGTGCCGGAGAGCCGACGGGCACCCGGAGAGGAGGTGGAGACGGTGCTGACGATCGCGCTCGGCGGGGACACGATGCTCGGCCGCGGCGTGGCGGCCGCCCTCGACGAGGTCGCGCCGGACGAGCTCTTCGCCGAGGAGGTGGCCGCGGCGGCCCGGGCGGCCGACCTCACCCTCGTGAACCTCGAGTGCTGCATCTCCGACCGTGGCGAGCGCTGGCCGGATCCGCGCAAGCCGTTCCACTTCCGTGCACCACCGGCCGCCGTGGGGACCCTCGGGCACCTCGGGGTCGACGTCGTCACGCTCGCGAACAACCACGCGCTCGACTTCGGGGAGGACGCGCTGCTCGACACGCTCGGGCACCTCCACGACGCCGGCATCGCCGTGGTCGGTGCGGGCCGCGACGTCACCGAGGCACGGCGCCCCGCGATCCTGGACGTCGGGGGCGTGGAGGTCGCCGTCCTCGGCTTGACGGACCACCCCGAGGACTTCGCCGCGGGGGCCGACCGGCCCGGGGTCGCGTTCGCCGACCTGGGCCGGGGCATCCCCGACTGGGTCGACGCGACGCTCGAGGACGTGCGATCGGCGGACGTCACGGTCCTCACGCCGCACTGGGGTCCGAACATGACCGCCCGCCCGGTGCGCCACGTGGCGGCGGGCGCGGCAGAGCTGGCGCGCCCGGGCGTGTCGCTGATCGCCGGGCACTCCGCGCACGTCTTCCACGGGGTGGCCTCGCTCGGGGATGCGGAGCGATACACCGCGGTGCTGTACGACCTCGGCGACCTCATCGACGACTACGCCGTGGACCCCGAGCTGCGCAACGACCTCGGGCTGCTGTGGTCGGTGACCGTCGACGACGGTCGGGTGCGGCGCGTGGAGGCGATGCCGCTCGCGCTCGACTTCTGTCACACGCGGGTCGCCGAGGGCGACGACCGGCGCTGGATCGCCGACCGGCTCGCCGCGGCCTGCGCCGAGCTGGGGACGGGCGTGCGCGACACGGGGGACCGGCTCGTCGTCGACCTCGACGACACCTGAGGGCGCGGTACCGCCTGAGGGCTCGACGCCGCGGCGGCGGTTAGCATCCCGGACATGGTCGACGAGGACGGACGGTCGGTGGGCGACGAGACGCCCCTGTCCGGCGCGGACGTCCGGGCGGTCGCGGAGGAGTGCTGTGACCTCCTGCGGGCATCCGCGGACCGGGACTGGGGCGTCGGGGTCCCGGATCTGGACTGGACGGTGGCGGAGGTCGTCGCGCACGCCGCCGAGGGGTGCCTCTGGTACGCGATCGACCTCGCCGCCGCGGGTGACGACCTCCGGTCCGTCGAGCACCGGATCGACCCGGAGCACCCGCCGACGGAGCTCATCGCGACGGTGGCGACCTACGCGCGCGTCGTGAGCTGGGTCGTGGACGCGGCACCCGCCACCAGCCGCGGCTACCACCCGATGGGTGCCGCCGACCCGCCCGGGTTCGCGGCGATGGCGTGCGACGAGCTGCTCATCCACACCGACGACGCGGCCCGTGGCCTCGGGGTGGATCTGGATCCCGAACGGTCGCGGTGCGCGCGGGTGCTGCACCGCCTGTTCCCGTGGGCGCCGACCGACGCCGACCCGTGGGCGGCGCTGCGATGGGCGAACGGGCGTGCGCCGCTCGGCGGTCGCCCCCGGCTCTCGGGGTGGGGCTGGCAGTGCGCGCCGCTCGAGGAGTGGGACGGCGAGCCGCGGACCGGTGACGGCCCCACGTGACGTCCTGGTCGTGACCCGGGTGCACCGGACGGTGGGACGGCCCGCGCCGTCGCTACGCTCGGGGGTCGTGGATCCGGTCGCCGAACCCCGCACGCTCCTGCCGCTCGTCGCTGCCCGGGAGGAGCGCTACCTGGCGACGCTGGAGCACCTCGTCGGCATCGACTCGGGGTCCGACGACGTCGACGGCGTGAACCGGGTCGCCGACGTCTGCGGGGCGCTGCTCGGCGAGCGCGGGTGGTCGGTGGATCGCGTACCGCTCGACGCCGGCCCGCCGACCGGCGACGCGCTGGTCGCCCGCGTCCCCGGGGGCGTCCCGACCTCCGACGGTGGCCGTACGGTGCTGCTCCTCGCGCACATGGACACGGTCTTCGCGCCCGGCACGGCGGTGCGGCGCCCGTTCGCGGTGGAGGGGGACCGGGTCCGTGGACCGGGGGTCTGCGACGACAAGGGCGGGATCGTCGCGGGGCTGACGGCGGTGGACGTGCTGGTCGAGGCGGGCCACGACGGTTTCGCCGAGATCGTCTACCTCCTGTCGCCGGACGAGGAGATCGGTTCGCCGGCGAGCATGGAGCTGATCCGGGGGGTCGCGACGGAGGCGGACGTCGCGCTCTGCCTGGAGTGCGCCCGCGAGAACGGCGATCTGGTCGCGCAGCGCAAGGGTGTGGCCGACTACCGCATCGCGATCACCGGACGGGCGGCGCACGCCGGGGTGGAGCCGGAGCGGGGTGTGGACGCCGCGTTGGAGGCGGCCCGCAAGACCGCGGCGCTGCACGAGCTCAACGGTCGCTGGCCGGGCGTGACCGTGAACGTCGGCGTGATCCGCGCGGGGACCCGGCGCAACGTGGTCGCCGCGGAGGCGGAGCTCGAGGTCGACCTGCGAGCCTGGACGAGCGAGGTCTTCGAGGAGGCCGCGTCCGAGATCGAGGCGATCGCGCGGCGGTCGTTCGTCGACGGGTCGGCCGCGTCGGTGCGCCGTGCGTCGATGTACCCGCCGCTCGAACGCACCGCTGCCGTCGAGCGTCTCTTCGGGGAGGCGCGGGAGGTCGCTGTGGAGCTCGGCCTCGAGGTGGATGCGGTCGCGACCGGGGGCTCCTCCGACGCGAACACCGCGGCCTCTGCGGGCGTGCCCACGCTGGACGGCCTGGGCCCCGTCGGGGGCGACGACCACAGCCCCTCGGAGTGGATCGCGCTGGACAGCATCGTGCCGCGCGTGACGCTGTTGGCGGGCCTCATCGCACGGCTGGGGACGGATCGGGCTCGAGGCGGTACGCCACGGCGTCCAGCGATCCCAGACCGAGCCGACGCCGGGCGGTGACCGTGAGCCCCGTCCGATCGGCGGCCCGCTCCGCGGGTGCCCTCGCGGCGGTGAGGAGGACGACACGCCCACCGGCGCGCAGCCGGTCGACGGCCGCTCCGAGGGTGTGCCGGTAGAGATCGTCGAGCTCGCGGGGTCGGCCGAGCCGGACCCCGTACGGGGGGTTCGTGACGACGCAGTCGACCTCGGTGACGTCCTCGAGGCGGGTGGCGTCACCTCGGCGGAGGTCCAGCGTGTCCGCGACACCCGCCTCGACCGCGTTGTCCCGGGCACCCCGCACGGAGCGACCCGACCGGTCCCGGCCGACGAGCGGCGCGAGCGATCCGGGATCCCGGGCTGCGGCCCGCAGCGCCACTTCCACCGAGGCGGCGACCGTCGGGTCGTGGAGGTCGAGGGCCCGGAGGCGCTCGAGCCATCCCGTCCGTGGGGGACGGCGAAGCCCCGCCAGAGCGGCCTCGATCAGGATGGTGGCGCCGCCGCACATCGGGTCGAGGAGCGTCTCGTCGGCGCGCCAGCCCGCGAACACGAGCAGCACCGCGGCCACGCTGGGTTTCAGTGCCGCGCGGTGGCGGAACCCGTAGTAGGCGCGGCGGTGGAGGCTCGTGGCGGTCAGGGCGATCCCGATGCGGAGCCGTGTCCCGGTCAGCTCGACGAGCACCTCGGTCGTCGGCTCGTCGAGATCGACCGGGAGTCGTCGGCCGGTCGCGTCCCGGTACGCCTCGATCACGGCGGCGCCGGCCGCCCCGGCGACGTCGGGGGAGCGGAAGTCGTGGTCCCCGACGCGGCGCGCCCGGACGGCGAACGCTGCGTCGGGCAACCGTGCGAGGTCGAGGTCGCGAACGGCGGCGCGGATGTCGTCGAGCGACTCAGCGTTCGTGGTCCCGAGCAGCAGCGCGACACGGTTGGGGGTGCGGGCGGCCCACAGGGTGCGGTACAGGGTGGCGGCATCCGCAGCGCCGTACACCGATCCACGTTCCCAGGCGAGCCCGTGGCTGCGACCGCCGGGGACGTCCTCGCGCAGGGGCACCGTCGTCGCGCGCCATCCCAGCGCGTCGAGTTCCGCAGCGACCTCCTGCTCCGCGCCCCCGGCGCAGCTCGCCCACAGAGCCGAGCGCGCGCCCGCCGCCG
>CAZADJ010000090.1:0-10197 GCA_964483845.1 uncultured Actinomycetota bacterium
CTGTCGGACGCCCTGTCGGGTCCTCGGTCGGATCCCCGGTCGGGCCCGGCTCCATCGGGTGCTGGCACGCTCGCCCCTCCTCTTCGGCAGCCACCGTACCCTTCATCGGCCCTCGGTCAACCACGGTCACCGAGGTTGAAGGTCACGGTACATCGTATCATCGCGGACGACCCCCGGATCGACGCGTTCGATGCGCTAGGGTCCCGACGTGCAGCGTGCGTGAGGGAGGAGCGCGCCCACGACGCAGTGCGGGACGCACCCCGGCCGGCGATCCGGCTCGTGACCCGGTCGACGACGAGGTTCCCGATCGGACCCGTGGTCGGCCCCGTTGTCGGCCCCGTGATCGTGCCAGGTCCCGGCGGGGCCCTCGGGCAGCCTGCCGACCGGCACTCCGGGCGGAGGGGGTGATCGACGGTGGCGGACCTGGAGACCATCGCGCCCTCCGACGGGGGAGTCGCCGCCGGGGAGCCGGGTGAGGTCGGTCGCCGGGTGCGACCCCGCAGCGGGCTGCCGGGAGGCCGGGCCGTCGTCGGCGGGTTCCTCGTCGCCGCGGCCGCGGTGGGGATCTTCGCCGCCCACACCGCGGCGACCGCGCCGCCGGAGACCGCGTACGCCGTCGCGACCCAGGACGTCCCGGTCGGGAGCGTGCTCACGGGCGAGGAGTTCGACTTCGTGGCGGTCGAGCTCCCGGACGCCACCGCCGGCCGGGCGGTGCCACGCGCGGCGGCGGATCAGCTACCGGGGCTGGTGACGGTCGCTCCCCTCCGCGCCGGGGACCTGCTCCTGGACAGCGCCGTCGTCGCGCGCTCCGCCGCGACCGCGACGGAGGAGGTCTCCGTCCCGGTGCCGCGCAGCCGGTCGCTGATGGATCAGCTGCGACCCGGGGAGCGGGTCGACGTCGTCGCGTCGTACGGGGGGTCCACGGCCTACGTCGTGCGCGACGTCCAGATCGTCTCGATCGACGAGGCTGCCGGTGGGATCGGTGAGGGTGCACGGGTGTACACCCTCGCGCTCCCCACCCCCGAGGACGTGCAGGCGGTCGTGCACGCCGTGGTGAACGCCGAGCTGTTCCTGACCCGTCCCGCCAGCGCGAGCGGCGCACCGGAGACCCCCGAGCCGTTCCGACCGCTCGCGCCGGAGGACTGACGTGAGAGCCGACCGAGCGCGACGCCGAGGGGGCGAGTAGCGACCATGGTCCGCGAGCGTTACGTCCTGCTCGGACTCGCCCGGGCTCGTGCGGCGTGGTTCCGGTCGGTCGGGCAGTGGGCGACGGCGGGTGTCATCCCCGCCGAGTTCGTCAAGTGCGTCTCGGCCGAGGAGCTCCGGGCACGCCTCGCCGGGGGCCGACCGTTCTCGGCCCTGCTCCTCGACGGTGACCTCCCGGCGGCCGACCGGGACCTGATCGGTTCCGCTCGCGACGCCGGCTGCGTCGTGCTCGTGGTCGACGGTGAGCACGAGCGTCAGCGGTGGTCCGAGCTCGGGGTCGCGGCGGTCCTGCCGCCGGGGTTCGGACGCGAGCACCTCCTCGACGCGCTCGCCGGCCACGCGCGCATGATCGGAGCGGTCGACCACGTCCCCGATCAGCCGGCGGCCACCTCGAGCGAGCTGACCGAGCCCGGCCGGGTGGTCGCCGTGATCGGGCCGGGAGGGACCGGCGCGTCCACCGCCGCGATCGCGCTCGCGCAGGGACTCGCGGACGGGGAGGACGGCGGCGGGCCGGGGCGCTCGGTGGTCCTGGCCGACATGCGCCGCGACGCGGAGCAGGCGATGCTGCACGACACGCGTGACATCGTCCCGGGGATCCAGGAGCTGGTCGAGGCGCACCGCGGGCGGCTCCTCAGCCGGGAAGCGGTGCGCGGACACACCTTCGACATCACGACCCGCGGGTACCGCCTCCTGCTCGGTCTCCGCCGCCCGCGCCACTGGGCGGCGCTGCGTCCGCGCGCGTTCGCGGCGGCCTTCGACTCTCTCCGTCGGTGCTTCGATGTGGTCGTCTGCGACGTCGACCGGGATCTGGAGGGGGAGGACGACGGCGGCTCCATCGACGTCGAGGAGCGCAACCTGCCGTCGCGCACCGTGGTCAGCCGGGCGGACGTGGTCCTGACAGTCGGCGTCCCGGGGATGAAGGGGACCTACAGCCTCGTCCGGGTGATCGAGGAGCTGCTCGCCCACGGGGTGGCTCCCACCGGGCTGGTCCCGGTCGTCAACCGCGCTCCCCGGCGCCCGCGTCTCCGGGCGCAGACCCGCACGGCGCTCGCGGAGCTCACGTCCGCACTGCCCGGTGGCGCGGACCTGCCCGACCCGGTGTTCCTCCCGCGCCGGAGGGTGGAGGAGGCCCTCCGGGACGGTGTCCCCGTACCGGCGCCGCTGCCCGAGCGCCTCGTCGGGGCGCTCGGGGGGACCATCGAGCGGCGCGAGCCCACGATCGGCGCCCCGCTCGTCGGGACGGGTCGGGCACCGGCCCGCGTGCGGCCCGGATCGCTCGGCATGTTCCACGCGCACGAGGAGCCCGAAGCGTGAGTCCCGGGCAGGACGGAGGAGCCCTCTCGCCGCTCCGCGAGATCGAGACGGCGGTCCTGCAGCGCGCCGAGGAGCTGACACTCGACCCCGACGACGGCGCGCGGAGCGCGAAGCTGCGGGGCCTCGTGGACGAGGAGGTGGCGCGCTGGCGCGACGACTACGAACACGGCCGGCGCCCGTTCGACCTGCCCGCCCCCGAGCTCGTGGTCGAGCGCGCGTTCCGCAACCTCGCCGGCTACGGGCCGCTCGAGCCGCTGCTGGCCGACGACGACGTCTGGGAGATCATGATCAACGCGCCCGATGCGATATTCGTGAAGCGGCACCGGGGCGTGAGCGGCTACCACGACGAGGTCTTCCACGACGACGAGCATGTCGTGCGGACCCTGACCAAGCTGCTCGACGACGCGTCGAGCTCGCACCGCAAGCTGGACGCCTCCGAGGGACTCCAGGACGCACAGCTCGACAGCGGCGCGCGCATCCACGTCGCCCACGCTGACATCGGCCGCGGCGGGCACCTCCTCGTGAACATCCGCAAGTTCACCGGGGTCGCGTTCCGCTCCCTCGACGAGCTCGTGGACCGCGACATGCTCTCCGCGCAGGTCGCTGACTTCCTGCGGGCCGCCGTCCGCGCCCGGCTGTCCATCGTGTTCGCCGGACCGCCCGGGTCGGGCAAGACCACGCTGCTGGCCTGCTCGACCGCGGAGCTCGATCCGGCGCTCCGGGTCGTCACCGCGGAGGAGGTGTTCGAGGTCGACGTCCCACTGCCGAACGTCGCGTCGATGCAGACCCGACCGGCGCGTGCCGATCGGGCGGCGGTCGACCTGCGCCGGCTGGTGGCCGGCTTCCTGCGGATGGCGCCCGACGTCGCCATCGTCGGCGAGGTGCGCGACCGCGAGGCGCTCCCGCTGCTGTTGACGCTGTCGTCCGGCGTCAAGGGGTACACGACCATCCACGCCGGTTCCGCGCGTCAGGCCCTGACGCGGCTGCGCTTCATCTGCCAGCTCTCGGACACGCGGAGCGAGCTACCCATGGTCGCGCTGAACAGCCTCGTCACGGAGGCGGTCGACCTGGTCGTGCACTGCTCGCGGTACGACGGCGTGCCGCGGGTGGACGAGGTGATCGCGGTGGAGGAGCAGCAGACCGGTGTGGACTCGCCGGCGTTCACGGTGAGCGAGCTGTTCCAGCGGGCGACCGCGGACGCGCGCCTCACCTGGACGGGGACCGTCCCCGAGCGCATGCGTCGACCGATCGCCGAGGCCGGCTACGACCTCCGTGCGTTGCTCGACACCGACGGTACGCGTCGCTCGCAGGGTGCGGCCCGATGATCGCGGGGAGGATGCACCCGTGACCGGCCTGCTCCTCGCGGTCGTCGGCGCCTACGGCGTCTTCCTCCTCTACACGGCGTTCGCCCTCGAGTGGACCGGGATCGGGGTGTCGCCGTCACCGGGCGGACGACACCGCCGGCGGCGGCGCCGCGTCCGGGACTGGCTCGCCCAGGCCGGCCTCGACGACGTCGAGCCGGCGCAGATGAGCGCGGTCGTCGTCGTCCTCCTGCTCGTCGGCGCCGGACTGGGCTACGCGGTCTTCGGTGGTGTCGTCGCGCCCGTCGCCGCCGGGCTGACCGGCGCGGTCCTCCCCGTCGCCTCCGCCAGGCGGCGGCGCGGGCGTCGCATGGAGCGGGCCCGCGACGCCTGGCCGCGCATGATCGAGGAGGTGCGGGTCCAGACCGTGAACCTCGGGCGCTCCATCCCGCAGGCCCTGTTCGCGGTCGGCGCGCGCGGGCCCGAGGAGCTGCGCCCGGCCTTCGACGCGGCGGAGCGCGAGTGGTTGGTCTCGACCGACTTCGACCGGACCCTGCGGGTGCTGCGGTCGCGCCTCGCGGACCCGACGGCCGACGCCGTCTGCGAGACGCTCCTGGTCGCGCATGAGATCGGGGGGAGCGAGGTCGACCGGCGGCTGCGCGCGCTCGCGGAGGACCGGGTCCAGGACCTCCAGGGCCGCAAGGATGCCCGGGCCCGGCAGGCCGGCGCCCGGTTCGCCCGGCTGTTCACGCTCGGCGTACCGGTCGGCATGGCGCTGGTCGGCCTGTCGATCGGCAGCGGCCGCGCCGCCTACGCCACGCCGCTCGGGCAGCTGGGTGTGGCGGTCGCGTTCGTGCTGATGGGCGCCTGCTGGCTGTGGGCGGGCCGGATCATGCGACTGCCCGTGGAGGAGCGCGTGTTCTACGACGATTGAGGTGGCCCGGCGGCGCTCGCGTGCCGCGGGTGCAACGAGAGGAGGGAAGCGGGTGTGACCAGGATGTTGGTCATGTCGGGGCTCGTCCTGTGGGTGGGGGCGACGATCCTGCTCTCGGAGGTCCGGTGGTTCGCTCGCCGGCCGCTGACCGAGCGCCTGCAGCCCTACGTCCCCGGCGGACCGCGTCGTCGCGGCCGACCGGGGCTGTTGTCCCTCGGCTCCTTCCGTGACGCCGTGGGGCCGGTCGCGAGCCTGGTCGGCGAGCGGTTCTCACACGTCTTCGGCGTCGACGAGGACCTGGCCACCCGGCTGCGTCGGGTGCACTCCCCGCTCGACGTCACCGGGTTCCGCGTCCGTCAGATCGGTTGGAGCGTCGCCGGGTTCGGCACGGGGGCGCTGCTCGCTGTCGCGGTCGGGCCGCCGTCGGCGATCGGGGTGCTGTTCGTGCTCGGGGCGCCGCTGCTCGCGTTCCTCGTGATCGAGCAGCAGATCGCGACGGTCTCCCGGCGCTGGCAGCGCGATCTGCGGCTCGAACTCCCGGTCGTCGCCGAGCAGATCGGGATGCTGCTCGGCGCCGGCTACTCCCTGACCGCGGCCATCACCCGTGTCGCGCGGCGTGGCCAGGGGTGCTGCGCCCGGGATCTCCGCCGCGTCTCGGCCAGGATCCGCGACGGGATGTCCGAGACGGCGGCGCTGCGTGAGTGGTCGCAGCTGGCGGGCGTCGAGGGGGTCGACCGGCTCGTTGCAGTGCTCGCGCTGAACCGGGAGGCGGCGGACCTCGGACGGCTGATCGCCGAGGAGGCGAGGACCATCCGGCGCGACGTCCACCGGGAGCTGCTGGCGGAGATGGAGAAGCGCGGACAGAAGGTCTGGATCCCCGTCACGGTCGCCGCCCTGCTGCCGGGTGTCGTCTTCATCGCGATCCCGTTCGTCGAGGCGCTGCGCCTCGTGGCGAACTGAGGGTCGACCGATGGGAGATCGACGACCTAGGATCGCCCCCAGCGGACATCCGCCGGAGGTCGCCCGACCGGGCTGCCCCGGGCGCCGTGCTCCTCCCGTCCGACCGCCGGGCGATCCCCCGGCTCCGACGGATGACCTGCACTGGGAACGGGGAGGGATCCGCCGTGGTACCCGACATCACGCACCGACTCGCCAGCTCGTACGTCGCGGTCCGCTCGTGGATCGCCACGACCCTCGACCGGCTCCGCGAGGAGCACGGGGAGGGTGTCATCTCGACCGCGATCGCCGTCCTCGTGATGGCGTTCCTCGGGGTCGCGATGTGGTTCGCGTTCGAGGCGATCTTCGATTCGGCGGTCGAGCGGACCGACGAGCAGGTGCGCAACATCGGCGGCTCGGGCGACTGAGCTCGCCTCGACCGTCTACCCGACCCGGCCGGGCCCGGGGACCGGCCCACCGGGGTGGTCCACTGACGCCCTGCCCGGCTCGGACGGCGGACGCGCCCCGGGCCGGGAGCCGTCGACCGCCCGCCTTCGACGCCGAGGACGGGGTCGGACCGATCTCGAGCGTGTTCGGGCTCGCGATCTTCCTCGGTTTCCTGCTCCTGTCGGTCCAGATCCTCGTCCACCTGTACGCGACCTCCGCCGTGACCGCGGCCGCGTACGACGCGGCGCGCATGGTCGCCGGGCACGAGACGACCGCGATCGAGGAGGCGGAGGAGCACGCGCAGGGACTGCTCGGCGACTACGGCTCCGAGGCGGTGTTCGACTGGTCGGGGACGACCGAGGCCCAGGTCGTGCTGCGCGTGACGGCACCGACGCCGGCACGGATGATCGAGGGCCTCGCGGGAGCGATCGGACTCGACGGGATCGAACGGACCGTCCACGTGCGTGTCGAGGACCCGCGGTGAGCCGCCTCGCCGGAGAGGACGGCCTGGTCGGGGGTGCGGAGGCGATCGTGTTCGGCGTCCTCGTCTTCGTCCTCGGCACGCTGCTCGTGGTGAACGCGTGGGGGGTGGTCGACGCGAAGCTGGCCGCGTCGGAGGCGGCGCGCGAGGCCACCCGGGTGATCGTCGAGGCCGGCCCCGATGATCCGGTGGTGATCTTCGCACGTGCCGAGGAGGCCGCCGTCCGCGCGATCGTCGGCTACGGCAAGGACGTGAGCCGGATGCGCTTCCCGACGCCGGCGGTCGCCGGCGGGAGCCTCGAGCGCTGCGCCCGGGTCACCGTCACCGTGAGCTACGACGTCCCGGTGGTCGTCCTCCCGGTGCTCGGTGGCCTCGGGTCGGGGATGATCACCGCCGTCGGACGCCATTCGGAGGTGGTCGACCCCCACCGCAGCGGGCTGCCCGGGGAGGCCGCCTGTGACTTCTGAGCCGGTGGTCCACGAGCTGCGAAGTGAGACCGGCAACACCCTGCTGCTGTTCCCGGCCGCGGTGCTGACCCTCGTGATCCTCGGGGCGCTCGCCCTCGATCTGGGCGTCGCCCACCTCGCCCAGCGCGACCTCGCGAACCTGTCCGCGTCGGTCGCCAACGACATCGCCGGCGCGCTCGACGAGGAGGCGTTCTACGTCGAGGGTGAGGTGCGCATCGACCCAGAACGCGCCGAGCGCATCCTCGGTGCGGCGATGGACGCGCACCCCGGTGACGCGGTGGAGATCACCCGGGGTGGCTGGGAGCTGCTCGCGACCGACGAGGTCCTCGTCTGGCTCGAGGGGGAGGTGCCGGTGATCTTCGCCGGCGCCCTCCGTCAGGACGGTGTCCGCGACGTGCGTGCGGAGACCCGCGCCTCCGCGACCGAGCGGTGAGCTCGGGTTCACGCGTCCGGTCCGCCGGGTGTGTCGTGGGCGCGATCACGTCGGTCAGGGCACCCTTGGAACACGCGGGATCGGGGACCGGATGCGTCTGACCGTGCTCATGGGCGGGGCCAACACCGAGCGTGACGTCTCGATCGCCTCCGGCATGGGGGTCGCTGATGCGCTGCGCGAGGCCGGACACGCGGTCGCCGCCGTCGACACCGCGACCGCGATCGACGCCGATGACCTCGACGGCCGTTTCACCACCGATCCCAGCGCGACGGAGCCCGAGGTGCGCTTCGACCCACCCACCGCCGAGGAGCTGCGCGCGCTCCGTGCAGCGCGTTCGGGGCGGGTCTTCGCGCCGGGCGTGATGGAGGCCTGCACGAGGGCGGACCTCGTCGTGGTCATGGTCTACGGAGACGAGGGCGAGAGCGGCCACGTCCAGGCGGTGCTCGACTGGGTCGACGTGCGCTACACGGGACCGGGGCCGCTCGGCTGCGGGGTCACCTTCGACAAGGACCTGACCAAGCGGCTCCTCCGCGACGCCGGCGTCCCGACCCAGTCCTGGCGACTGGTGCGCCGGGAGGACGGGCTCACCGTCCCGGATCTCGATCTCGGGGCGGGGCCGTGGGTCGTGAAGCCGGTCCGCGGGGGGTCGACCATCGGGACGACCTTCGCGGGCGACCGTGATGAGCTCCGGCGCTCGCTGGCCGCCGCGCACGAGCACGACGAGAACGCGCTGGTCGAGCCCTACCTGCCCGGCACCGAGGTCACCGTGGCGCTGCTCGGTGACCGGCCCCTGCCGGTCCTGGAGATCCGCACCGACAGCGGGATGTTCGACTACGTCGCCAAGTACCAGGCCGGTCACGCGGAGGAGATCTGCCCCGCCCCGATCCCCGATCGGGAGCGGGACACGGTCCAGCGCCTCGCGCTCGAGACGCGGGCCGCGCTGAAGATGCCGGCGCACGCGTTCATCCGCGTCGATCTGCGTGCGGACGCTGACGGCGACTACCAGGTGCTGGAGGTCAACCCGATCCCGGGGATGACCCCGACCAGCCTGTACCCGCAGTGCGCCGCTGCGGCGGGGATGGACCTGCCGGCGCTGTGCGACCGGATCGTGCGCATGACGAGCGGGACCTGAGACGCTCCGCCGCCCGTGGTGGTCGCGGCGGCCACACGCTCAGGCGCTGGACTCGATCTCGTCGTCGACGGGCTCGCCCTCGTCGGACGTCGCGGCGTCGTCCGCCTCGACCGCCTCGAGCAGGTCCTCCGCGTCGGTCGTGTCGAGCTGGCCGTTGCCGGTGACCTTGCGCCAGACGTTGTCCTTCTCCGCGTCCTCGTCGGGTTCGCCGATCATCGGCCCCTCGCCGGAGGGGTCCATGATCCCCTCCTCGACGAAGGTGTAGCGACCCTCGAGGACCTGCTGCGCGACGCGGTAGTTCAGCTCGTCGTCGTTGTGCCACAGGTCGTGGAAGAGCCGGTCGACACGGCGCCGCGCCTGGCGGCAGAACAGGTCGGCGAGCTCCTTCGCCTCGGCGCCCGCGACCTCGCCCTCGTCGGCGAGCATCCGCGCGCGCACGCACGTGGCCGACATCGCGTACAGCTCGCAACCGATGTCGACGATGCGCCCGAGCAGCTCGCCCTTCTTCTCCAACTTCGCCTGGTAGCGCGACATGGCGTAGAAGGTGGTGCGGGCGAGCTTGCGTGCGTTGCGCTCGACGAAGCGCAGGTGCTCGGCGAGCTCGCCGAACTCGTCGGCGTAGGAGACCGGGCCCTGGCCGCGACCGACGGTGAGCGACGGCAGCCACTTGGCGTAGAAGCCGGCGGCCTTCACCGCGATCTTCGCCTTGTCGGCCGGTTCGAGGTCCGGCTCGATGATGTCGCCGGCGACCTGGAGGTGCTGGTCGACGGCCTCCCGGGCGATCAGCAGGCGCATGATCTCCGAGGAGCCCTCGAAGATGCGGTTGATGCGCATGTCACGCAGGAACTGCTCGGCCGGGACCGGCTTCTCCCCGCGAGCGGCCAGCGATTCGGCGGTCTCGTAGCCGCGGCCCCCGCGGATCTGGACGAGGTCGTCGAGGATCTTCCAGCCCATCTCCGAGCCGTACAGCTTCGCGATCGCCGCCTCGATGCGCACGTCGACGTCGCCCTGGTCGGCGGCTGCCGAGGCGAGCTCGGTGACGGCATCGAGGGCGAACGCGGTCGCGGCCATGAAGGCGATCTTCTGCGCGATCGGGTCGTGCTTCCCGATCGGCTGGCCCCACTGGACGCGCTCGTTGGACCACTCGCGGGCGATCTTCACCCCCCACTTCGCCATCCCCGAGCAGATCGCCGGGAGCGACAGCCGCCCGGTGTTCAGCGTGGTGAGGGCGATCTTCAGCCCCGTGCCCTCCTCGCCGAGCAGGTTCTCGGCGGGGACCCGCACGTCCTCGAACCGGGTGACGCCGTTCTCGATGCCGCGCAGCCCCATGAACTGGTTGCGGTGCTCGACGGTGATGCCGGGCGAGTCCATGTCGACGAGGAAGGTCGAGATCCCGCCGCGGCGGTCGTCGGACTTGGGGACGCGTGCCATCACCACGAGGAGGTCGGCTATCACCCCGTTGGTCGTCCACAGCTTCACCCCGTTCAGGAGGTAGGCCGAGCCGTCCTCGGTCGGGGTCGCGGTCGTGTGCATCCGTGCCGGGTCG
>CAZADJ010000091.1:0-10090 GCA_964483845.1 uncultured Actinomycetota bacterium
CGCAGCGACGCGGTGCTCGCCGGACCGGGGATGGGCCACGGTGCCGGCACCCGCGCGGTCGTCGATGCGCTGCTCGGGACCCCGGCCGACCTCGTCCTGGACGCGGACGCGATCAACGTCTACCGCGGGGACGGCGCGGCGCTGGCGGACCACGCCGGCGAGCTGGTGCTCACCCCCCACCGGCGTGAGCTCGCCCGCATCGCCGCGGACGCCGACGACGGGGCGGACGCCTGGCGGCGACGCGCCGAGCTGGTTCCGGGACTCGCCGCCCAGCTCGCTGCGACGGTGCTCTGCAAGGGACCGGGCACGCTCGTGGCCGCACCGGACGGGCGCGTCTGGGTGAACCCGACCGGGGGGCCCGAGCTCGCCACCGGTGGGACCGGTGACGTCCTCGGTGGCGCCCTCGCGGCGCTCGTGGCCCGAGCGCCGGACCGTCCGCTGGCCGCGGCCCGGGCGTGCTTCGCGCACGGCCTCGCCGGGACGCTCGCGGGCTCGCGCGGCGGCGGCCGACCGGACAGCGCCGCCGTCGCCGGGGCGCTGCCCGGCGCGCTCGCCCGCCTGCAGCGGCTCGCGGAGCGACGACCGTCGTGGCCGTTCGACACGCCCGGCTTCCGTGCCGGCCTCCACCCCGAGCCGGAGGACGCGTGGTGACGACGGACCCCGATCCCTCGGCGGAGCGCGACGGTCTACCGGCGAACGCGCGACCGGACGCCGCGCTGCGCTCCACCTGGGCGGTCGTCGATCTCGATGCCGTCAGCCACAACGTCCGGCTGGTGCGCCGTCGCGTCGCGCCGGCCGAGGTGATGGCCGTCGTGAAGGCCGACGCGTACGGGCACGGAGCGGTCCCGGTCGCCCGCGCCGCGTTGGAGGCCGGCGTGTCGTGGCTCGCGGTCGCGATGGTCGAGGAGGGCGAGGAGCTGCGTCGCGCGGGGATCACCAGCCCGATCCTGCTGCTCGCGGAGCCGCCGCCGGCGGCGGCCGAGCGGATCTTCGCCAACGACCTCACCCCGACGGTGTACACGCTGCCGTTCTGCGAGGCGCTGCGGCGCGGCGCGGCCCGTCGCGGGCACAAGATCCGGGTCCACGTGAAGGTCGACACCGGCATGGCCCGCGTCGGCGTGCCCCGCCACGAGTGGGAGCGGGCCCTGCGCAACCTGCGGGCCTGGCCCGAGCTCGAGGTGCGCGCCTTCTGGACGCACCTGGCCTGCGCCGACGAGCCCGGCCACGGCTCGATCCGCGCACAGCTCGACCGGTTCGACGAGTTCCTGCAGCTGGCACGCACGAAGGGCTTCGAGCCGCGCCACGTCCACATCGCCAACTCGGCGGCCGCGCTGACGGTCGACGAGGCGCACGCCGATGCCGTGCGCCTCGGCATCGCCATGTACGGGTGCGCGCCGTCGCCCGCCCTGGCGGGAGCCGCGGACCTGCGCCCCGCCATGAGCTTCGTCACGGAGGTCGCGTACGCGAAGGAGATCGGTGCGGGCACGCCGGTGTCGTACGGCCACACGTGGGAGGCGCCCGCGGACGGCTGGCTCGCGACGCTCCCGGTCGGTTACGCCGACGGCGTCCCCCGCGTGCTCTCCAACCGTGCCGAGGTGCTGATCGGGGGCGTGCGACGGCCGATCGTCGGCAACGTGTGCATGGATCAGACCCTGGTCTGGTGTGGCGACGACCGCGTCCGGTCCGGCGACGAGGTCGTCCTGCTCGGCCGCCAGGGGGACGAGGAGGTCCGCGCCGAGGAGTGGGCGGAGCTCGCCGACACGATCGCCTACGAGATCGTGACCGGCATCAGCGCCCGGGTGCCACGCATCCACGTCCGCGGTGACGCGCAGGCGTCGGAGGGAGCCGACGGTGCCTGACTGGCGGGCGCTCACCCTCGGGGTCGGCGGCGCGGTCGCCGGTGTCGCGGCGGGTTACGCCGCCGAGCGGCTGCTGATGCGCTCGCGCATCCCCGAACCGAAGACGACGGTGGAGCTCGGCACCCTCGAGGGCGACGAGCGCGACATCGAGGGCCCGTACGGCAGCCGGCTCCGCGTCGAGGCCCACGGGGACGGCAGCCCGGAGATCGTCCTCGTCCACGGGTTCGCGAACGGGCGCCGCGTCTGGCACGAGCAGGTGAGCGCGCTGCGCGACCGCTACCGGCTCGTCACCTACGACCAGCCCGGCCACGGGGACTCCCTGCCCGCCGATGAGGCCAGCCTGGACGTCGCCGGCGACTGCCTCGCCCACGTCGTGTCCGAGGCGTCCAGCGGGCGCATCGTGCTGGTCGGCCACTCCCTCGGGGGGATGACCGCCCTCGCCTACGCCCGCCGCCACCCGGAGGCGTTCGCCGAGCGCGTCGGGGCCCTGCTGCTGCTGTCCACCGCCGCGCGCATGGGCCGCCTGAACGTCGTGGCGACCGCCGCCGTGCAGAGCCTCGCACGGGCGCGCGCCGGTGCCGCGCGGCTGCCGGGGCCGGTGGGTCGGCGCGCCCGTGAGGCCCCCGCCTCCAGCGACCTCACGTTGGCCATCGGGCGCGCCGTCGGCTTCGTCCGTGACACCGACCCCCACATCGTGCGGTTCGTCGAGCGGATGTTCCTCGGCACCCCGATCGAGACGATGGTCGAGCTCGGGGAGGCGATCCTCGGCGTCGACGAGGAGGAGACGATCACGGCGCTCGACGTGCCGACCGTCGTCGTGGTCAGCGCCGACGACCACCTGACCCCGCTGCGCTACGCGGAGGCGATGGCCGAGCGCAACCCGGACATCGAGCTGGTGCAGCTCTCCGGCGCCGGGCACATGACCCCGCTCACCGCCCCTGCGGTCGTGAACGCCCTGATCGGGCGCCTCGCGATCCACTGCGACGGGTAGGGGTGACGGTGGCGCTCGGGCTGGACGGACTGCGGGTGGGCTGCTGGACGTCGCCGGACGGGCTGAGCGGGGCCACGGTCGTGCTCCCTCCCCCCGGGACCCTCGGCGCGGTGGCGGTGCGCGGCGCCGCCCCGGGGACGCGCGAGGCGGTCGCGCTGGGACCGAGCGGCAAGATCGAGGTGTGCCACGCGGTCGTGCTGGCGGGTGGCTCCGCGTTCGGGCTGGCGGCCGCCGACGGGGCGATGGCCTGGCTGGAGGAGCACGGGGTCGGCTACGAGACCCAGATCGGGATCGTGCCGATCGTCGGCGCGGCGATCGTCTTCGACGGCTCCGTGGCGGTCCCCGGCTCGCGTCCCGACGCGGCGGCCGGTCGCGCCGCGTGCGAGGCGGCGACCGAGGACGAGCCCGCCGAGGGCGGGGTCGGCGTCGGCGCGGGCTGTTCCGTCGCGGTCGTCGGCGGGATCGAGCACGCGTGGGCGAGCGGTCAGGGCGTGGCCGTCGTGCGGGAGGGCGGCGTGACGGTGGGTGCGCTCGTCGCGAACAACGCGCTCGGCGAGGTCGTCGGCGAGGACGGGACGATGCTCGCGGGCTCACGGGCCCCCGACGGGGCGCCGCGCTTCCCCGCCGTCGCCCTGCGTCGCGACGCCGACGTGGAGCCCGACGTGCCCGGAGGTCCCCCAGCCAACACGGTGATCGGCTGCGTCGTCACCGACGCGCGGTTGACGAAGACGCAGGCGGTGCGGGTCGCCGACCTCGCGCACAGCGGAGTCGCGCGAGCCGTCCGACCCGCCCACACCTCGTTCGACGGGGACGCGATGTTCTGCCTGTCCACCGGGGGATCGGAGGTGGGTGTCGACCTGGTCGCCGCGCTCGCCGCCGACGCGGTCGCGGCGGCGTGCCGGCGGGCCGTGGAGGCCGCGAGGGGACGTCACGGCCTCCCCGGCCTCGCCGACGGCTGAACCGGGCCGGGGCCCCGGCTAGGCGCGCCGCGTCCGGCGCAGCAGCGTGCCGCCGCCGAGCGCGACCGCGGCGAGCAGCGTGAGGATCCCCGGGAGCCCGGTGTGCGGCAGTTCCTCGTCGGCCGTCTCGTCCGACTCGTCGTCGGTCGGCTCGTCGGTCGGGTCATCGTCCTGCTCGTCGACGGGGTCGTCCTCCTCCTCGACCGGGTCCTCGTCGGCGGCCTCGACGATGACCGTGCCGGCCATCCCGGCGCCGGGTGAGCCGTGGATGCGGCAGTGGTAGGTGTACTCGCCGGGCTCCTCGAAGGTCTCGGCGTAGGTGTCACCCTGCTCCATGCAGTTCCCGTCGGCCGAGTCCGCGAACGTCTCGCACTCCGGGTGGGAGTCGAAGCTCCCGTCGTCGGCGGTGACCGTGTGCGGGTTCGACCCCGTGTGGGTCCACTCGACCGTGTCCCCGGCGGTGACCTCGATCGTCGGCGGGTCGTACGCGTCGTCGACGACGGCGACGTCGTGGGTCTCCTGGGCGAGCGCGACCGCGGCCGCGGTGGCGACGAGCAGCAGCGTCGCACAGATGGTCGCGACCGCCCGCCTGGCCCCGCCCGTGCGGGCGTCCCCGGTGCTCGCGTTCGTGCCCTCGCGGGCGATCTCGCCGTGTCCGCTCATCGTCTGCCCCCTCCGGCTCGTCCCCTGCCGGTCGACAGGGGGTACGCGGCGGGTCGCCCGCGCGGTTCACCGGGATCGGAGCGGTCAGGAGCGGGCCGGCCAGCCCGGCCGCGGCCGCGTCGGGTCCGGTAGGATGGTGTGTCGGAACCTGGCGTTCGCTCAGGTTCCAGCTCGGCCCCCGACCCACCCCCGCACGAGCTGCCCCGCCCGACCTGCGACGCCCGACCCCCGGATCACCGTGGAGCGCGAACCCGTGGCCGATGCCGCCCCCGCCGAGCCTGCGGACCCCTCCCGCACGTGGAGCGAGGTCCTGGACGAGGCGAGCTCGTGCACCCGCTGTGGACTGTCCGAGGGTCGCACGCACGTCGTGGTCGGTACCGGGGACCCCGACGCCGACCTGGTGCTGATCGGGCTGGCGCCCGGTCGTCACGAGGATCTGACCGGGGAGCCGTTCGCCGGCGCCGGCGGGAACCTCATCGAGAACCTCCTGCTCGGCAACGACCTGACCCGCGATGAGGTCTACCTGACGACCGTCGTGAAGTGTCGTCCCCCGGGGAACCGCGACCCCGAGCGCGAGGAGGTGACCAGCTGCGCGCCGTGGCTGTTCGAACAGCTCGGGCACGTCTCGCCGCGGGTGGTCGTCACCCTCGGGGAGGTCCCGACGCAGTTGATCCTCGGGCGTGACGCGCCGCTGCGGCGCATCGCCGGCTACCGGCTCCCGGTCAACGGGGCGACGCTGATCCCGACCCACGATCCGGCCGAGGCGCTGCGGGGCAGCCCGGTCGCCATGAGCGCGCTGAAGCGCGACATCCGCGTCGCGAAGGGGGTGCTCGACGGGCGCATCGCGGGCGCCGACGGGGCCCTCGAGGAGCTCCGGGCCGGGCGGGGGGCGACGACGACGTGACGCCGGGGAGCTCGTCGTCCTGTCGCCAGCTGACGCTGCGAACCTCGGGTGCCGACGACACCCGGGCCGTCGCCGCCGTCGTCGCGGAGGTGCTCGAGCCCGGCGACGCGGTCGTGCTGACCGGCGAGCTCGGGGCCGGCAAGACCTGCTTCGTGCAGGGTGCGGCGGCCGAGCTCGGGGTGGAGCGCCGGGTCACCTCGCCGACCTTCACCCTCGTGCGCGACTACCACGGCGACCGCCACCACATCGTCCACGTCGACGTGTACCGCTTGAACCACATGCAGGACTTCGTCGAGCTCGGTCAGGAGGCGCTGCTCGGCGCGGACCAGGTCACGTTCGTGGAGTGGGGCGACACGGTCGAGCCGCTGCTCCCCGGCGACCGTCTCGAGGTCGAACTGCTGCTCGGGGACGCGGAGGACGAGCGCGTCGTGCACCTGCGCGGGCACGGCGCCTGGGCCGGCCGCATCGCCGACCTCGTCAGCGGTCTCGGTCGCTGGCTCCTCGAGGGGGACACCGGGCGCCCGGACGACGTCGGGTCGGGGTGACGCCGTGCTGATCCTCGGTATCGAGACCTCCACCCCCCACTCCTCGGTCTGCGTCACCGGGGAGGACGGGGTGCTCGCCTCGGCGACCCTCGGCGCGGGTCGGCGCCACGGCGAGTTCGTCACCCCCGCGATCGACTTCTGCCTCCGGCAGGCGGCGCTCGACGTCGACGACGTCACCGGCGTGGCGGTCGGCGTCGGACCGGGTCTGTACACGGGCCTGCGGGTCGGGATGGCGACCGCGCGGGGCTTCGCGTCGGCCCTGCGCCTGCCGGTGGTCGGCCTCTCCGGGCTGGACGTCCTCGCCTTCCAGGTCCGTCACGTGCGCCGGTTGATCTGCGCCGCGATCGACGCCCGGCGCGGCGAGGTCTTCTGGGCCCTCTACCGGTCGGCTCCCGGCGGCGTGCAGCGCTCCACCGACCTCCGGGTGGGGCGTCCGGAGACGCTCGCCGGCGAGATCGAGGGTGCCGGTGAGGAGTGCCTGGTGGTCGGCGACGCCGCACTGCGCCACCCGGACGTCCTCGGTGCCGTGGACGTGCAGCTCGGAGGGACCGGCACGGCCTGGCCGCAGGCCGCCCACCTCACCGAGCTGGCCATCCCCCGGTTCGTCCGCGAGGAGACGCACCGCCCCGAGGAGATCCAGCCCATCTACCTGCGCGTCGCCGACGCGCGCATCGGCTGGGAGACCCGGGGTCGGTTGCGCGGTGGGCAGGAGGCCGGGGCGTGACCGTCGCCGTCCGGCTCCGACCGCTGCGCCGCGCCGACCTCGATGCGGTCGCGGAGCTCGAACGGCGCGACGGGCAGGGGTCGTGGACCCGCGGGATGTTCGCCGACGAGCTCGAGCACCCCGGGGACCGCCGGTACCTCGTCGGTGTCGTCGCGGGCGACGGTGGCGAGCGGGTGGTCGCCCACGGCGGGGTGATGATCGTCGCCGACGAGGCGCACGTCACGACCCTCGCGGTCGAGGCCGGTCTGCGTCGGCGGGGGGTGGCAACGCGGGTGGTCCGCGCCCTGCTGCGCGCGGCGGCGGAACGCGGTGCGGTCGCGGCGACGCTCGAGGTCCGTGCGTCGAACGACGGTGCCCGGGCGTTGTACCGTCGCCTGGGGTTCGAGCCGGAGGGCGTGCGCCCCCGCTACTACCGGGACACCGGCGAGGACGCGGTCGTGATGTGGTGCCGCCGCCTGCCCGGGACCGGATCACGCGAGTAGCGTCAGCGACAGCGGACGAGGTCTAGGAGGAGCCGTGCTGGTCCTCGGGATCGAGACCTCCTGCGACGAGACCGCCGTGGGGATCGTCGAGGACCGCCTGCGCGTGCGCGCGAACGTCATCGCCTCCCAGGTGGACCTCCACGCGCCGTACGGCGGGGTGGTCCCGGAGGTCGCCGCCCGCGCCCACCTGGAGCTGCTCCAGCCGGCGATCGACCGGGCGCTGGTCGAGGCCGGCGCGCGGCTCGACGACCTCGGCGGGGTCGCGGTCACCGCCGGCCCCGGGCTCGTCGGGGCGCTGCTCGTCGGGGTGGCCGGCGCGAAGGCGCTGGCGCTGGCTCGCGACCTGCCCCTGATCGGGGTGAACCACCTGCAGGCACACGTCGTCGCCGCGCAGCTCGAGTACGGCGACATCGAGCCGCCGCTCGTCGCGCTGGTCGTCTCGGGTGGGCACACCAGCCTCGTCCTGCTCGGCGAGGACGGGCGCTACCGCGAGCTGGGCGCGACCCTGGACGACGCGGCCGGGGAGGCGTTCGACAAGATCGCGCGCTTCATCGGGCTGCCGTTCCCTGGCGGGCCGGAGATCGACCGCCTGGCGCGCGACGGCGATCCGCGGGCGATCGACTTCCCGCGGCCGCTGTCGGGCGACGGCGACCTCAACTTCTCGTTCTCTGGCCTGAAGACATCGGTGATCCGCTACCTGCGTCGCCTCGAGGAACGGGGCGAGTCCCCGGAGCTCGCTGACGTCGCCGCCTCGTTCCAGGAGGCGATCGTCGACGTCCAGCTGGAGAAGACGCTGGACGCGGTCGCCGCCGAGGGGGTCGAACGGGTGGTGATCGCCGGCGGCGTGGCGGCGAACAGCCGCCTGCGGCTGCGCATGCGCGAGGCGTGCGACGAGCGCGGCCTGCGCCTGCTGGCGCCGTCCCCGATCCTCTGCACGGACAACGGGGCGATGGTCGCCGCGGCTGGTGCGAACCGGCTCGCCGACGGCGTGCGCTCGTCCCTCGAGCTCTCCGTGGACCCGAACCTGCCCCTCGTCGACGATCTCGGTGACATCGCCGGGTCGGGTGGGTGATGTTCCACCGGCCGCGCTGGCGGCGCGTGTCATCCGAGGACCTCCCGGACGTCGCCGCCCGGCTGTCGTCCTGGGACTGTCCGGCGGGCGGTGAGGTGCGCCACATGTTCGCGTTGGCCACGATCGAGTCGCAGGGCTCGGGCCCGATGCGGGTCGCCGAGGACGACGACCGGTGGGCGGCGTGCGTCGTGCAGCCCGGCCAGCTCGTGGTGCCGTGCGGCGACGCGGAGCTGATCGAGCGGGTCGGCGTCCCGACGCGGCGCTTCCGGCTGGTCGTCGGCGACGCCGCCGCCTGCGACGCGCTGCTCGGCGCCTACCGCGGCGACCCGGGGATGGTCGTCCACCAGCAGCGGTTCCAGGTGGTCGATCCCGAGCGCGTCCCCGACGAGCGGACCGCGCCGGACCCGGGGCTGCGTCGGGCCGAGGTGCGCGACATCGACGCGCTGACCGATCTGGCCGTCCAGCTGCACGTCGACGACGACTACGGGGGCCACCCCGGTCGTTCGGGCCAGCGCGGCTACCGCCGGCGGATGGAGCGGGCGGTGGAGCGCGGATCGGTCTGGGTGGTGGGGGAGGTCGGCGATCCGCTGGTCAAGATCGAGCGCTCCGTCGACTCGGCGCGCTACGGGGTGCAGCTCGCCGGGATCGTCGTGCGCCCGCGACGCCGGCGGGAGGGTCTCGGGTTCGCCGCGGTCACCGCCTCGGTCCGCGGCGCGATGGACGACCACCCGGGCCGGCCGGTCGCGCTCCACGTACGGGCGGACAACCTGCGGGCCCTGCGCGTCTACGAGCGCGCCGGGTTCGTCGACCGTGAGGAGTGGCGCCTCGCCGTCCGCTCGTAGCCGGTCGCGACACAACGCCGTCTGGGTACGACGAACCTCGCGGATGTCCGAGGTCGCGGGTACCCGGATGCCCCGAGGCCGATGCGAGCCCCGGAAGTGAGCGCTGAGCGCGCGGATGGGCGCGTTCGACGCGCGATCCGCCGCGGTCGGCGCAGGATTTGCACTCCCCCGTAGGGAGTGCTAACTTCGCTTGTGGCACTCAGAAGTCGCGAGTGCTAACGGCCCTCAGGGGTCGCTACTCACCGCAACAGACCGTTCTCGCGGTCGCCCGTGCGGTGGCGGTCGCCGGTCAGGCGTCGCTGCCGCGACGGCGGACCGTCCGAAGATGCAGGAGGGCAACGTTGGCGACAGCAACCAAGACCAAGGTCCGGCCACTCGAGGACCGGGTGCTCGTCACCCTCGAGGAGGATGAGGAGACGACCACCGCATCCGGCCTGGTGATCCCGGACACCGCGAAGGAGAAGCCGCAGCAGGGCAAGGTCATCGCTGTCGGCCCCGGCAAGCGCTCCGAGCAGACCGGGGAGATCATCCAGGTCGACGTCAGCGAGGGCGACACCGTCCTGTTCAGCAAGTACGGCGGCACCGAGGTGAAGGTCGACGGCGAGGAGTTCCTGATCCTCTCCGCCCGGGACATCCTCGCGGTCATCGAGACCTAGAGACACCGTCCCGGTCGCCGACGCGTCGGCCGCCACGGCGGTGACGTGTCGGGTGACCGGGCGGGCCGGCTGACAACGCCGGCCACGGACCAGCAAGCCCGACACAGCAGGATCCACAAGGAGGCAGAACCAGATGCCGAAGCAGCTCTCGTACGCTGAGAACGCGCGGCGCCGGCTCGAAGCCGGTGTGAACAAGCTCGCCGATGCGGTGAAGGTCACCCTCGGCCCGAAGGGGCGCAACGTCGTCATCGACAAGAAGTGGGGCGCCCCCACGATCACGAAGGACGGGGTCACCGTCGCTCGTGAGATCGAGCTCGAGGACACCTACGAGAACATGGGTGCCCAGCTCGCCAAGGAGGTCGCCACCAAGACCAACGACATCGCGGGTGACGG
>CAZADJ010000092.1:0-8686 GCA_964483845.1 uncultured Actinomycetota bacterium
GTAGGCCGAGCCGTCCTCGGTCGGGGTCGCGGTCGTGTGCATCCGTGCCGGGTCGGAGCCGACGTCGGGCTCGGTGAGCAGGAACGCGGAGACCTCCTCGGCGCACCGGGGCAGCCACGCACGCTTCTGCTCCGCGGTGCCGAACAGCTTCACCGGTTGGGGGACGCCGATGGACTGGTGGGCGGAGAGCAACGTCGAGATCGACGAGTGCCACGTGCCGACCAGCGCCAGCGCCCGGTTGTAGTAGACCTGCGACAGGCCGAGGCCGCCGTACTCCTCGGGGATCTTCATCCCGAGGGCGCCGATCTCGACCAGGCCGCGGATCACCTCGTCGGGGATCTTCGCGTCGTGCTCGATCTGCATCGGGTCGACCTGCTCCCGGCAGAAGGCCTCGAGGCGCTCGAGGAACTCCTCGCCCTTCTTGCGCTCCTCGTCGGTCGGGACGGGGTGGGGGTGGATCAGATCGAGGCGGAAGTTGCCGAGGTACAGCTCACGTCCGAACGAGGGCTTCGTCCACTCGGTCTCGCGTGCCGCCTCGGCGACCTGGCGGGCTTCCTTCTCGCTGACGTTGCTCTGCTGGCTCACGGCGGGGTCCCTCCGGGTGGTTCGGTCGGACCGGTCGGTGTCGGCGGTCCGCGTCGTCGCGTCGCTGCCGCGGCGCGATCGCGCACCACCTCGTCCGCTCGTCCGGTGCACAGCGCGCGGACGCGGACTTGTAGCGTGGGTTCCAACTCCCACCTTACGACACCGGGCCCGCGCCGGTCACGTCCGCCGCCGTGTCCACCCGGGCAGGACCCGGGCGCGCTGTGGATGTTCGTGCGGTCATCCCCGCACGGGTGTCCACAGGGTTCCCCGCTGCGACCCGTCGTGGGCGACGGTGCGCGGGACCGCCGGGGATGGGCGGTGCGCGGGGCCGTGGAGCGTACACTGGTGGTGTCCGCCGGTCCGCGCCGCCACCTCCGCTCCGACAGCCCGCCTGACCGCTCACCTGACCGCCTGTCTGACCGTCCCAGAGAGGTCCGCCGTTGCAGCGTCGCCACCTCCCGATCGTCGCTCCCGCCACGTCGGCGGCTGAGGCCGCCGGGGCGCTCGACGACGGCCCGCGCGACGAGTGCGGGGTGTTCGGGGTCTACGCCCCCGGGGAGGACGTCGCGAGACTGACCTACTACGGCCTGTACGCCCTGCAGCACCGCGGGCAGGAGTCCGCGGGGATCGCGGTCTCCGACGGCGACCGCATCGTGGTCACCAAGGACATGGGGCTGGTGAACCAGGTGTTCACCGAGTCCGCGCTGGCGGCGCTCGAGGGCGACGTCGCCGTCGGCCACGTGCGCTACTCCACGACCGGGTCATCGTCCTGGAGCAACGCCCAGCCGCAGTACCGGGAGTCCGACGGCGGCGGCCAGCTCGCGCTCTGCCACAACGGCAACCTCTGCAACACCGTCGACATCGCGCGCCAGCTCGGGACCGATCCCACCGCCGACAACGACAGCGGCCTCATGGCCTCGCTGCTCGCCGCCGACGCGGACGTCTCCCTGGAGGAGGCGCTGGTCCGCACCGCTGCCCAGCTGACCGGCGCGTTCTCGCTGGTGGTGATGGACGAGGGCAGCCTCCACGGCGTGCGGGACCGCCACGGGGTCCGCCCACTGCTCATCGGCCGCCTGCCGACCGGTGGCTACGTCATCGCGTCCGAGTCGTCGGCGCTCGACATCGTCGGTGCGCACGAGCTCCGCGAGGTCGAGCCGGGCGAGGTCGTCACCATCGACGAAGGTGGGCTACGCGCCCGGCGCTTCGCGGAAGCCGACCTCAGGTTCTGCCTGTTCGAGTGGGTCTACCTCGCCCGTCCCGACCTGCGCATGCGGGGGGCGAGCGTGTACACGGCGCGGCGGGAGATGGGCCGCGTCCTGGCCGGGGAGGCGCCGGTCGACGCCGATCTCGTCATGCCGGTCCCGGACTCGGGGACGGCGGCGGCGGCCGGTTACGCGGAGGCGTCCGGGTTGCCCTACGCCGAGGGGCTGGTGAAGAACCGCTACGTCGGGCGCACGTTCATCCAGCCGTCGCAGTCGCTGCGTCAGCTCGGCATCCGCCTGAAGCACAACCCCCTGCGGTCGGTGATCGAGGGGCAGCGCCTCGTCGTCGTCGACGACTCGATCGTCCGCGGCAACACGTCGCGCCAGCTCGTGCGGATCCTCCGCGAGGCGGGGGCACGCGAGGTGCACCTGCGCATCACCTCGCCGCCGATCACCCACCCGTGCTTCTACGGGGTCGACATGGCGACCCGGGCGGAGCTCGTCGGCGCCGGGATGACGGTCGAGGAGATCACCGAGTTCACCGGGGCGGACTCGTTGCACTACCTGTCGCTCGACGGGCTCATCTCGGCGGTGCCCCACGCCGGCTCCGAGCTCTGCCGCGCCTGCATGGACGGGGTCTACCCGATCCCGGTGCCGGGCGAGCACGTGGACCTCGCCCAGACGAAGTTCGAGTTCGAGCCCAGCGCCTGAAGCGCAGCGGCGCAGCGGCGGATCAGGCCGGCTTGCGTGCGCGGACGATCGCGCCGTGGAGGCCGTCGGCTACCTCGTGCGTGAAGGTGACCTCGACGTCGGTGAAGCCGACCCGGGCGAGCCCCTCGCGGTACTCGGACTCGGAGAGCGCGCCGGCGATGCAGCCGACGTAGCTGCCCCGCTCGGCGCGATCCACGGGGCTGAGACGGTCCTCGGCGACGACGTCGCTGACGCCGATCCGCCCGCCCGCGGCGAGCACGCGGTACATCTCGGCCATCACCGCCCGCTTGTCCACCGACAGGTTGATGACGCAGTTGGAGATGATGACGTCGACGGTCCCGTCCGGCAGCGGGACGTCCTCGATCCGACCCTTCAGGAACTCGACGTTGCTGGCGCCGGCCTCGGCGGCGTTGCCACGGGCGAGCTCCAGCATCTCGTCGGTCATGTCGAGTCCGTACGCGTAGCCGGTCGGACCGACCCGGCGCGCCGAGAGCAGCACGTCGATCCCGCCGCCGGAGCCGAGGTCCAGCACCGTCTCCCCGGGGCGCAGGTCGGCGACCGCGGTCGGGTTCCCGCAACCGAGGCTCGCGAGCTGGGCTCGGGTCGGCAGCGTCTCGCGCTCGTCGTCGGCGTAGAGGCCGACACCGAACGACGCGCCGTCGCCGCAGCAACCGTCCCCGCATCCATCGGCCGGCGCGGTGTCGGGGTCGTGCCCGGTGGCGGCCGCGGCGGCGGCGTAGCGCGCCCGGACCTGCTCGAGGAGGTCACCGTCGCCGGTGGGCGCGGTCACGCCCGGACCCCCCAGCCGGCCACGCGCCGGCGTTGGAGGTCGCGCAGCCCGCGGGCCCGGCACCGGGCGTCGCAGACGACCCCGCAGGCCTCGCAGAGCGTCACCTCGCCCCGCGGGCGAGCGAGCAGTGAGCGGAACCGTCGAGCCATCGTCGTCCCTTCCGTCCGTCGCATGGCGGGGCGTCGTGTCCCGCCTCGTCTCTCAGGTCCGCCGATGTGCCGGGCGTGCGCCCTGGATACATCGACGACCATCGATACGGAGTCTGCCATCTGTATAGACCGCTGTCAATACGTAGGAACGTGGGCGGCGACCGCCACCTCGTCGTCGGGATCGGGGGAGCCGTCCGCGCGGTGCCCGTGCGGCCTCAGCGGCGCTCGGGGTGCCCGGGGGTGTGGGGGCGCCAGGCGGGCCCGCCGTCGGTCTCGTCCGTCGCCGGGGGCGCGTCGTGGCCGATCGCGCGTGCCGCCCACGCGCCGGTGACGGCGGCCGATCCCGCGAGGACGACGGTCGTCGCCGAGCCCAGGTCGGGCAACTCGTCACGGGCGGCCAGCGTCGCGAGGGCGTCGGCGGCGTCGGCGACCGCCCCGGCCTCGACCCAGCCGCGGAGCCCGCGGCCGTGACGCATCGCGAGCAGCGCACCCGCCCCGAGCACCACGTCGCGGGCGCCGAACGCGCGCACGAGCACCTGGACGCTCCGACGGTCCGCGTCGCGCCCGATCCAGATGCGGCCGATGGTCGCCGGGGCGACGAGGAGCCCGAGCCCGATCGCGACGCGACCGGCGGCCAGGGCCGCCGCGGCGGTGCGCTGCAGCCTCATCGGTGATCCCGTCGGTCGGCTGTCCGGCTCACGCGAGCAGCTCCCGCGCGACGCCGAGCCAGAGATCGGTCGACAGGCGCAGGGACTCGCGGTCGACGCGCTCGTCGTCCCCGTGGAACATCGAGGCGAACTCGGCGAAGGTGATCCGGGCGCTGTACGCGCCGTACCCGTAGCAGGTGGCACCCAGCTTGCGCAGGTGCCGCGAGTCCGTCCCGCCCCAGAGCAGGTAGGGGACGTTGCGGCTCCCGGGGATGAGGCGCGAGGCGTGCTCCCCGAGCAGATCCCAGAGCGGCGTGTCGATCGGCGATGCGGTCGCGGCGTCGCCGCGCTCGAGCACCACCTCGACGGAGCTGCGCAGGTCGCCCAGCGCGTCGTCGATCATCGCGAGGACGTCCTGCTCGCTCTGTCCGGGGAGCCCGCGGATGTCGAAGTCGATCACGGCGGTGTCGGGGATGACGTTCGTCTTCACCCCCGAGGAGAGCATCGTCGGCGTCAGCGTGTTGTGGGTGCAGGCGTGCACGACCCGGGCGAGCGCGTCGTCGGGGACCTCGTCGACCACCCCGTCGATCCGGTCGGGGTCGGTGAGGTGGACGCCGAGCTCCTCGGGCGGTGCGACCCCCTCGACGAAGCGCCGCCAGACCTCGCCCACCGTCGCTGGCGGCTGGTGGTCGGCCAGCCGGCGGACCACCTCGGCCGCGGTCACCAGCGCGTTGTCGGTGCGCAGCGGCATCGACCCGTGGCCGGGGGTGCCGCGGACCACGATGCGCCCCCAGAAGGCGCCCTTCTCCGCGACCGCGACCGGGAGTCGCGGCGCGTCGTCGGCGGACAGCGGCACGCGCACGCCGCCGAACTCGGTCAGGACGTAGTCGGTGCGCACCGCGTCCGGCTCGTGCTCGACGAGCCACTCGGCGCCCCAGGTGCCGCCGGCTTCCTCGTCGGCCACCCCGAGGTACACGAGGTCACCGCGTGGCGTGAACCCCTCGTCGGCGAGACGGCGGAAGGCGACCGCCATGGACGAGGTGAGGTTCAGCATGTCGACGGCACCGCGTCCCCAGACCACGCCGTCGACGAGCTCCCCGCCGAAGGGGTCACGGGTCCAGCGCTCCTCGTTCGCCGGGACGACGTCGAGGTGGCCCATCAGCATCAGCGAGGGGGCGTCCGGGTCGGAGCCCTCGATCCGGGCGACGATGCTCTCCCGCCCCGGCCGCGAGTCGTAGGTCTCGATGTCGCAGCCGGACCCCTCGAGGTAGGCGCGCAGCGTGTCCACGCTGCGGTGCTCGTGCCCGGACCCGACGGTGCCGTCGTTGACGCAGGCGTTGCGGATGAGATGCTGCAGCAGGTCGGTGACCTCGTCGACGAGCTCCGCCACGGACGACCTCCCCACCGTTCGAACGGACACGCTAGTGCGTCGTGCGCCGACCGTCGGCGCCGTGGGGCCAGTGACGGCGAGGTCGAGGGCCGTCGCGGGCGCGCTGGAGCCGGCTGACGCGAGGCAGCGAGCGTCCGCTCCCGGGGCGCTCTCAGAAGAAGTCGGGCAGCCACGGATCGGGGCCGGCGAACGCTCCGGCGAGCGCCGCGAGGTCGCGCGGCTCGGCGCCGGTGAGCCGCCCGGCGCGCACGAGGTCCCACGGGGACGCCCAGCCGGTGTACAGGCTGGACAGGGCACCGATGTCCGTCTCGACCCGGCCCGCGCCGCCGCGTGACAGCCGCCCCTCCCCGCCGTCGACCTCGAGCACCCAGCTGCCGGCGTTGTCACCGACGTGCCCGTCGTGGATCTCGACCTCGACGTTCGCGCGGGCCGTCGGCGGGTAGCCGCGAGCCGCGACCGCTGCGGGCGCGTCGAGGATGCGCAGCATCCACGCCCACTCGTCGCCGGTCGGCGCGAGGTCCTGTTGGGGGAGGGCCAGCAGCAGCGCGCGCTCGTCGACGCCGCGGAAGGTGACCCGCTCGGTCACGCTGCGGTTCGAGCCGAGGAGGCGCAGCAGCGCGGCGAGGACGTCAGGATCGGGGGCGACCAGGTCCGTCACGGCCAGTCCGTAGAAGCGGGGGTCGTCCTCGGTGTGGTGGTAGGTCACGTAGCCCACCACCTCGTCGTCGCGCTCGGCGACGTAGAGCAGGCGGTGGGGTCCCTCGTCCCGCTCGTGACGCCAGCGGCGGTGCTCCCAGTAGAGATCGTCCCGGTCCATCCAGCCGGGGTGGGTCGGCGCGGCGGTGTCGTAGACCGCGCGGATCGCGTCGAGCTCGTCGTAGCCCGCCGGCCGGATCCCGACCGGCTCGAGCGGCGCGACCGTGGACAGCGAGCGGGCCGGCACCGTGCGGTCGCGGCGGGTCCCGGCGACCTCCCAGCCCAGCGCGCGGTAGAAGGCGGTCGTGGCCGGGTACAGCGTCGCCACAGCCAGGTCACGCTCGCGCATCGCGTCGACGAGCGCGGCCATCAGCAGCCGACCGGCACCGCTGCCGCGGGAGTCAGGGACCGTCGCGACCCCACCGACCGCGCCCATCGGCACGCTGCGGCCCCCGAACCACTGTCCGACCGCGCCGGCGTGGCCCGCGGCGACGAGACGGTCGCCGTCCCAGGCGCCGAGCAGCGGGTCGCGGTCGAGATCACGGCGCGGGCGGTCGGGGTCGAGCGGTTCGTGCTTCACCCCGAACGCCTGGGAACGCAGCCGGTAGGCCGGCTCCACCTCGTCCTCGGTGAGGGACCGGATCTCGATCGCCATCACTCCTCCTCGCCGGCCCACTCCGCGGCACCGGAGCGCGCCTCCTCGATCGTGCGCCGGTTCACCACCCGTAGCAGCGGCGCGAGCGCGACGAGCATCACCACCCCCCCGACGATGAACGGTGCCCGGAGTCCGAAGAGGCTCGCGAGCGCCCCGCCGAGCAGCGCACCCAGCGGCATCGCCCCCCACCCGAGGAAACGGTAGACGCTGTTGACGCGGCCGAGCAGCTCGTCGGGGATGATCGTCTGCCGCAACGAGACCGTGATGATGTTCCAGACCACGGTGCCGAACCCGGAGGCCGCGGAGAGCGCTCCGACCACGATCGCGCTCGAGGTGAGTCCGATGCCGATGCTGGTGGTGGCGAAGATCACGACGGAGCCGATGAGCGCCGTCGCGCGGCCGAAACGGTCCACGACGCGATCGGCGATCACCGACGCGAGGACGCTGCCCGCGGCGCCCAACGTGAGCAGCACGCCGAAGCCGAACTCCGAGACGCCGAGGATCTCGAGCGCGAACAGCACGAAGATGGCGAAGCCGGCCGATGCCATGCCGTTCAGCACCCCCAACATCAGCCCGAGCGCGCGCAGCAGCCGGTGGTTCCACAGCCAGCGCAGTCCCTCGGCGATCTCGGTCCGCATGCGTCGTCGGGCGCCGGTCCCGGCCGCCCGCTGCGCCGCGTACGCGCCCGGGATGGCGAGGATGAGCGCCGCGGAGACGGCGTAGGTGCCCGCGTCGAGCAGGATGGGCAGTGCGGCGGCGATCCCGAACAGGAAGCCGCCGAGCGGCGGACCGAGGAACTGGTTGGTGACGATCTCGGCGGCGAAGAGCCGACCGTTCGCCTTCTCCAGCTGGTCGCGGTGGACCAGGGCGGGCATGAACGCCTGGGCGGCGTTGTCGAACAGGGTCTCGCCGATCCCGAGCGCGAAGGCGACCACGTAGAGCATCCAGATGGTCGCCCAGTCGCCCAGCACCGCGACGCCGAGCGTCGCCATCAGCGCGAACCGCGCGGCGTTCACCAGCCCCATGAGGCGCTTGCGGTCCACCCGGTCGGCGATCGCCCCGGCCTGGAGGGAGAAGATCAGCCAGGGCAGCTTGTTCGCGATCGCGACCCCGGAGACGAGGAGCGGGTCCCGCGTCAGCAGCGCGATGAGGAGCGGCAGCGCTGCGCTGTCGAGCCCGTCCCCGAGGTTGGAGACAGCGCTCGCGCTCCACAGCTTGCGGTAGCGGTCGCCGAGGTCGGCGAACGGTAGGCGACGTCGCGGCCCCGCCGGGCTCCCCGGCTCGCTCAACGCGCGCTCTCGGGATCCTGGCGCTCCGGCAGCGTCCGCCAGTCGGTGAGGAACTGCGCGACGAGCAGGCCGTAGATCCGGTCACCCGAGGGCTCCTGGCTGGCGTACTCCTCGGTGAGCGCGCCCAGGCGTCGGCCGAACTCGCGCGCGCGGTCCGGGTCGATGCGCGCGTACCGCAGCGTGCTGAAGCCGATCTCGTCCGGCACCCACTGGGCCATCGCCTCGTGGAGCATGTGGTGGGGACGGAGGATCTCGCCCTCCCGGGGGCCGGTCATGATGAAGGTGCGTGCGGTGCGCCCGTAGTACTTGGCCGTCAGCGCGCGCACCTTCTCCGTACGCACGACCCGCACGAGATCGGCCTCGGCCAGCACCTTCAGGTGGTAGCCGACCGTGCCCTTGGGGCGTTCCAGCGCCTCGGCCAGCTCGGTGGTCGTCGCCGCGCGCTCCCCGAGGAGGCCCAGGATCCGCGACCGGAGGGGGTGGGCGATCGCGTGGAGGCCATCGGCGTCGCTGACCTCCCTCGTCGGCTCGAGGTCGTAGTCGGGGACGCCGTGCTCGTCGCCACCGGCCCC
>CAZADJ010000092.1:8786-9914 GCA_964483845.1 uncultured Actinomycetota bacterium
TCCGCTCCCGGTCGGTCCGCTCCCGGTCGATCCGTGGTCGGTCATGGGGAGTATGGTCGGGAAATCCAGACCAAGTGTCAACTCGCCGCCGGACGGCGTCCGAGCGGCGGTCACGGGCACCGTCGGGTCCCGGTCCGTCGACGCGTACGCTGGCCGGTACCGGAGGTGGTGGCCGATGAGCGGTGAGGCGAGCCCGGGACACGACCGGGCGGGGTCCGGGAAGGAGCCGACGGTCTCCTACGCGGACGCGGGCGTCGACCTCGAGGCCGCCGACGAGGCGGTCGAGCGGCTCTCGGGGGTGCTCGAGCGGTCCCGGCGTCCGGAGGTCCTCGGCGGGATCGGTGGGTTCGGCGGGCTGTTCGCGTTCCCCGCGGAGCGCTTCGACGAGCCGGTGCTCGTCTCCAGCACCGACGGGGTCGGTACCAAGGTCGAGCTCGCCCGCCGCCTCGACGTCCTCGAGACCATCGGCCAGGATCTGGTCGCGATGGTGGTGAACGACCTCGTCGTGTCCGGCGCCGAGCCGCTCTTCTTCAACGACTACCTGGTCGTCGGCCAGCTCGATCCCGATCGTGTCACGCGCATCGTCACGGGGATCTCCGAGGGGTGTCGCGTGGCGGGCTGCGCCCTCGTCGGCGGCGAGACCGCGGAGCACCCCGGGCTGCTCGGCCCGGACGAGTTCGACCTCGCCGGGTTCGGCGTCGGCGTGGTCGAGCAGGACGGACTCCTCGGTCCCCACCGGGTCCGCGACGGCGACGTGCTCGTGGCACTCGCCTCGAGCGGCGTCCACAGCAACGGCTTCAGCCTCGTCCGACGGGTCGTGGAGGGGCTCGACCTCGCTGACGATCACGGTCTCGGGCGTCCCCTCGGCGAGGTCCTGCTCACCCCGACGCGCATCTACGTCGCGGACTGCCGCGAGATCATCGACCGGTTCGACGTCCACGCTCTGTGCCACGTGACCGGCGGGGGGATCGTCGGCAACCTCCCGCGCGTGCTCCCGCCGGAGCTCGGAGCCGAGGTGGACGCGGCCACCTGGGAGCGCCCGGCGATCTTCACCGCACTGCAGAAGTCGGGGCCGGTTGCCGAAGAGGACATGTGGAGGACGTTCAACCTGGGGGTGGGCATGATCGC
>CAZADJ010000093.1:0-9828 GCA_964483845.1 uncultured Actinomycetota bacterium
CGCTTCACGGCCCGCTTCGTCTCGGAGCGGACGATCCCGACGAGCGCCTGCCGGTTGGCCTGGGAGCGCTCGACGAGCTGCTCCACCAGCTCCTGCGGGTCGCGCGCCGCGGTCTGGCCCTGCTCGACCAGGCCGCGCACGACCTTCTCCGCCGTCTCGCGGGTCATCTTGGTCAGGCCGGTCGCCGCCTCGATGTACCGGGCGAGGGGTTCGCTCACGTCTCGCTCCCACGGGTCGTCGATCGCGGTGAGCGTACCAACCGCTCAGCCCACGACCCCGTAGCGCAGGAGGAGCTCACCCGCGTGCTCACGGAGCTCCAGCAACTCCAGGCGCGCCCCGGCCAGGTCGCCTCGCACGATCCGCAACGGGGACCGTGGCACCAGTTGCGGCGCGATGGTCAGGAACAGCTCGTCCACGAGACCGGCCCGGAGCAGCTCGGCGTTCAGGGTCGGTCCCCCCTCGCAGCAGATACGGCCGACCCCGTCGTCGCGGAGCACCGCGAGGGCCGCAGCGACGTCGACCCGGCCCTCGCCCATCCTCCGGACCTCGGCGAGATCGCGCAGCACCGCGAGCCGGTCGGGCGGCGTCGTGTCGGCGGCGAGGATCAACGGTGCCCGGTCCGGATCGGAGAACAGCCGCGACCGCGGGTCCAGTTGGCCCGAGGCGGTGACGACCACCAGTCGCGGCACCGCGGACAACCCCCTGGCCCGCCGGCGGGCCGTCAGCTCGGGTCCGGTGCGCGGCGGCCCGTAGTCCTCCACGCGCGCCGTGCCCGCACCGACGAGGATCACGTCCGCCCAGCCGCGGAGCCGGCCGAAGGCGACCGCGTCCGCCTCGCCGCCGAGCCCGCGGGTGCGACCGTCCGCCGTCGCCGCGCCGTCCACGCTCGAGACCATGTCGAGGTAGACGTGCGGGCGGGTCGTCGGCGCCTCGGGGAAGTCGAGGTCGAGGTACAGCTCGTCGAGCGTCTCCTGCCCCGGTGTGGGCAGCAGCCGCCGCACCGGTCCAGCGTCTGACACGTGGTCCTCCCCGCGGTCGCCACCGACGCTACTCGTCCGGGCGGTCCCGCCGTGACGCTCGGACGCCGGCTACGCTCGGTCGACGGCCGCCGAGGACGGGCGCCACGTCCACGCCACCCGATCCGCACCACCCCGCTCCACCCCGAAGAGGATGCCGTGGCCACGCCGGAGGATGTCGAGGAGACCCTCCGTCGGCTCATGCACCGCTTCGAACGACTCGACCACCCCTACAAGTCGATGCTGCCGACCCGACGCACCGTGGAGGCCGAGTTCCCCGACCTCGACCTCGCCTTCCACGCCGAGCTGCGCGACGGGACCCTCTCGGAGCTGTACCCGGGTCCGGCCGACCAGCCCCAGATCCGCGTCGTGCTGGACTCCGACGACCTGCTCGCGATGGCCGACGGCGAGCTCGGGTTCCGGCGCGCGTACGCCACCAACCGCGTCTACCTCGACGCCAGCACGACCGATCTCCTCCGGCTCCGCACCGTGCTCTGATGGTCCTCCCCATCGGTGACCGCAACCCGACGCGGCGGACGACGTTCGTCAACTGGATGCTCGTCGCCACCAACGTCGGCGTGTTCCTCGGGTTGATGCTCCCGCTGGACGGCTGCGAGCTCGCGCAGTTCGTCTACCGCTGGAGCGCGATCCCGCAGGAGCTGCTCAGCCTGCAGCCGATCGACCCCGCTGCGATCCCCGACCGTCAGTTCGCCGAGTGCGTGCGCCCGGTCGCTGGCGACAAGTTGATCGCGCCGAGCGCGATCACCGCGATGTTCCTCCACGCCGACCTGCTCCACCTCGGCTTCAACATGCTGTTCCTGTGGATCTTCGGGAACAACGTCGAGGACGACCTCGGCCACCTGCGCTACCTGGGCTTCTACCTCGTCGGCGGGCTCGTCGCGACCACGGCGTTCACGTTCGTCTACGCCGGCAGCGGGATGCCGCTGATCGGGGCCTCCGGGGCGGTGGCCGCGGTGCTCGGCGCGTACCTCGTCCTCCACCCCCGGGCGCGGGTCCACACCTACGTCCCGTTCCCGGTGTACTTCCTCACCTTCCTGATCCCCCGCGCGCGCATCACCGGGTTCTTCCTCTTCTTCGCCATCATGAACCTCCCCGCCTGGTCGGTGCTCACCATCTGGTTCGTGACCGAGCTCGCCCGCGTCGGTACCGCCGAGGCGGCGGGCGTCGCCTACGAGGCCCACGTCGCCGGGTTCGTCGCCGGCATCGTGCTCGTGCTGCTGCTCGGCGGCAGACGCCGGTCGGCCGGGTCCCGCACGCGCGCCGCGCGCGGGGGTCTGCCGTGACCGGCGGTGAGCGGCCGGTCGACCTGCCGGTGATGGGCTGGAAGGAGCAGGCGTCGCTGCCCGACTGGGGGATCCGGCGTCTGCGCGTCAAGCTCGACACCGGTGCGCGCACGAGCGCCCTGCACGTGAGCGAGATGCGCGCCGTGGTGGACGACGAGGAGGTGCCCGTACCCCCTCCCGACGAGGACGTGCTGCTGCGCTTCGCCGTCGTCCTCGGACGCGGCCCGCACGCACGGCGGCGGGAGGTGACCACGCCGGCGGTCGACTTCCGCTCGGTGCGCAACACCGGCGGCGGCGAGGAACACCGGGCGGTCGTGCGCACGCGGGTGGTCTGCGGCCCGTTGGACGACGAGGTCGAGCTCAGCGTCACCGACCGCACCGGGATGAACTTCCGCATGCTCCTGGGGCGCACGGCGCTGGCCGGGCGGTGCCTCGTCGACCCCGACCGCGGCTACCTCGTCAGCCCGCACCCTCCGCGACGACGCACGGACGAGCCGACGTGAGTAGCGACATCACCATCGTCGGCGAGCAGATCGCCCCGGGGACCCGTGCGGATCTCGCCGCGGTCGTCGCCGAGTCGTACACCGGCGAGCGCACCCGCATCCCGATCACCGTCCTCCACGGTTCCGCCGCCGGGCCGCGGGTGTTCATCACCGCCGCGGTCCACGGCGACGAGCTGAACGGCGTCGCGGTCTGCCGCGAGCTGATCGGGCTGCTCGATCCGGCCGTCCTGCGCGGCACGCTGGTGATCGTCCCGATCGTCAACGTCCTCGGGGCGCAGCTGCACTCCCGTTACCTCCCCGACCGTCGCGACCTGAACCGTCACTTCCCCGGGTCCCCGACGGGGTCGCTGGCCAGCCGCATCGCCCACGTCGTGATCGAGGAGGTCATCGCCGGCAGCGACGTCGGGGTCGACCTCCACACGGCGGCGAACCGGCGCACGAACGTCCCGCAGCTGCGCGTCGACACCGAGCAGCCCCGCGCCACGGAGCTCGCGCTGGCGTTCGGCGCGCCCTACGTGCTCTACGCGGCGATGCGGCCCGGGTCGCTGCGGCTCGCGGCGACGGACCTCGGGATCCCGGTCCTGACCTACGAGGGCGGCGAGGCGCTGCGGTTCGAACCCGAGCCGATCCGGGTCGCGACGGACGGGATCCGGCGCCTCCTCGCCCACCTCGACATGGTCGACGACGCACCGCCCCGGGACGTCGAGCCGGTGCTCATGCGCGAGTCACGCTGGATGCGCGCCGAACGCGGCGGGATCCTCGACCTGCAGGCCCACCCGGGCGAGTCGGTCCGGGCCGGCGACGAGCTGTGGACCACCAACGACCCCTTCGGCGAGGAGCGCTCCACCGTGGAGAGCCCGGTCGACGCGGTGGTCATCGGCGGCACGACCCTGCCGCTGGTCGTGCCCGGGGACGCGGTGGTGCACCTCGGTATCCCCGGTGAGCGTCCGCCCGTCGAGGACGATCCGACCGACGAGGAGGATCCGACCGACGATCCCGACCCCTGACAGTCGCGCCGCGGTCCTCAGCCGTCGAGCTCCTCGGCCACGACCTGCAGGCGGCTGCGCCGCCGGCCGTCGGCCTCCCAGAAGCGGCGCTCGATCCACCCGTCCACCGCGACCTCGTCACCGACCCCGAGCTCGGCGGCGCGTCGCACCGTCGGGGACGACGCGCGGCCCCGTCGACCCCTGCTGCGCGGTCGGGTCGGACCGACCGCGACGGGGATGCTGTCCTCCCGGCTCCCGTCCGGGCGCTCGACCATGACGCGGAGCAGCACCAGTCGGTCGCCCGACGGCAGCGTGCGGTCCTCGGGCGCCCGGCTGAGCCGACCGCGCAGCCGCACGCGGTTCGCCCGGCGGGTTCGTGTGCTGGACATCCCTGTTCCTCCCCGGCCCCCACGGCCGTTCTCGACGGTAGGGCGGCGACCACACGGGCCGGTCGCTCTCGTCCGGACCCCTGTGGACAGCCAGCGGTCCGCGTCCCGCCTCCTACGATGACCCGCGACGATCGGAGGCCACCGATGACCGAGGCCCGGACCGAGCCCCTCGACGAGGGCTACGTCGCCATCGACACCTACACCGGCGGGATGGACCGCGTCACCGCCGGCTACCTCGTCCCGGCGCCGCGCCCGGCGCTGGTCGAGTGCGGCCCGGCGCTCTCGATCGACAACGTCGTCGCGGGGCTCGCTGAAGCGGGACTCGACGCCGGAGACCTCGCCTACCTCGTGGTCACCCACATCCACCTCGACCACGCCGGGGGCGCCGGGGACATCGCCGAAGCGTTCCCGTCGGCGACCATCGTGGTGAGTGACGTGGGCGCGCCCCACCTGCACGACCCGGAGCGGCTGAACGCGTCGTCACGGCGCGTGTACGGCGAGGTCATGGACGAGGTCTACGGGGACTGCACCCCGATCGAGCGCGAGCGGCTGCTCGGGGTCGGCGACGGTCATCGGCTCGACCTCGGCGGCGGCCGCCACCTGGAGCTGCTGTACACGCCGGGTCACGCCAAGCACCACATCGGCGTCTGGGACAGCGACACCGGGGTGATCTTCTCCGGGGACTCCGTCGGTGTGAAGCTGCCGGGGATGGCCGCGCTACGCCCGGCGACCCCCCCGCCGGACTTCCACCTGGAGGCGGCCACCCGCTCCCTGGAGCGCTACATCGAGCGCGACCCGACCCGCGTGTACCTCGCCCACTACGGCGCCCTGGACCCTCCGATCGAGGGTCTGGAGGACGCGCGGGATCGCCTGCACCTGTGGGCCGACACCGCGGAGGCCGCCTACCGGGAGCACGACGAGCTCGACCACGTCGTCGAGACGCTCGCCCGCCGCTTCGCCGACGAGATCGACGCGAGCGCAGCCGAGGACGACCCGCACGCCGAAGCCCGCGTCCAGCTCCTGTCCGGGGTCGAGTCGAACGCGACCGGGCTGCTGCGCTACCTGCGGCGGCGCGACGAGGGGACCCTCACCGACGTCGGGTGATCCGCACGCGGTACGTGTCCTCGGCCCCGGTCGTGGCACGGCCGGCCCGGCATCGGGCCAGCGCCCCCTCCTCAGCCCGCGTCGCGGGGCGGGAAGACGCCCGTCGAGCCGTCGATCTGCTCCCGGATGATGTCCGCGTGGCCCGCGTGCCGGGCGATCTCCTCGACCATGTGGATCAGGATCCGCCGGACCGAGACGAGCTCCCCGTCCTCCTCGACGAGCGCGTCGGGGTCGGTCAGTTCGTCCTGGATCCGTCGGCTCTCGGCGACCTCGCCCTCGTAGAACGCGACGACGTCGTCACGCGTCTCGTCGTCGTCGAGGTGCCAGTCGCCGTCGGGGTCGCCGTCGATCCAGGGCAGGGCGACGTCGCGTCCGGCGATGACGCGCTGGAACCAGTAGCGCTCCACGTACCCGAGGTGCTTCACGATGTTGAGCAGGCTGGTCCCGGAGGGCACGAAGCTGCGCCGCAGCGACGCCTCGTCGAGGTCCTCGAGCTTCCAGAGCACCACCCGCCGGTACCCGTCGAGGTAGCGGGCGAGCGTCTCGAGCTCGGGGGTGTTGAGGTCCTGCGCCACGGACCGGAGCCTAACAGCGTCCGGACGGTGGCACGTCGCGATGTCACGCCAGCCGGCGGAGCCGTTCCCCGACGTCGTAGAGGTCCTCGTCGATCGCGGCGACGCGCCGGAACCAGGTCTCGGCGACGTCGTGGTCGCCGCTGCGCTCGGCGAGGTCGCCGGCCACGTACCACAGACGCACCTGGTGGAGTTCGGGCTCGTCGGGGGCGGGACCGGTCGGACCTCCGGCCGCCTCGGGCAGCGCCCGCTGCAGCACGGCGCGCGCCGCGTCGAGGTCGTCGTCGTCGGCGAGGGCGCTGGCCCAGACGATCACACCCTCGGCGACCCGGTCGGCGCCGTCGTCGTCCTCGTCCATCTCCTCGACGGCCTCGGCGATCATGTCCAGGGGTCGCTCGAGCGCACGCAGACAGTCGGCGATGAGGTGGTTCTGGTCGGTGCGCCCGCTGAACCGTCGGTAGGCCTGGAGCTCCCCGAGCGCCTCGTTCCAGTCCTCGGCGTGGTAGCGGGCGATCCCCAACGTCTCGCGGATGCTCGCCGCGCGCGGTGCGTCTGCCTTCGACCACTCGAGGTAGTCGACGGCCGCGTCGACGTCGCCGGATGCGAGCGCGTCCATCGCGAGGGTGACCGCGCGGGCGACGTCGCGGTCGTTGCGGGCGTGACGGCGGATCTCGCCGTAGACCTGCCGCGGCAGATCGGGTTCGACGGACTCCGGGATGTCGGGCTTCGGCGGGCGGCGCGGGCCCTTGCGACGGCTCGGTGGCGGGACGCCCGAGGTGCGCGAGGCACGCTCGATCCCCGCGGGCTCCCGGCGTCGTCCTCCGTCGGATCGTGGGGTCACGGGGCTCGGCTCCTGTCGCGTGTCGGCGAGGTCCGGTCGGCACGACGGTACTGCAACGCGACAACGGCGCCGCACGACGGTACGTGACCGTCGGTGCGACGCCGTTGGACGAAGTGGGTGTGTCCGCAGCGACCTACTCTCCCACAAGCTCTCGCCTGCAGTACCATCGGCGCTGGAGGGCTTAACTTCCGGGTTCGGAATGTGACCGGGTGTACCCCCTCCGCTCTGACCACGGAGACACCCAACATCTCTGAAGACGTTGTGGTGCGCACGGACGCGTTCCCGCGCGGACTGCCCTATTCAGTTCTTTCGTGGCCCACCCCCGGGAGCGATCCCGGGGGGTGAACCCCATAGCGAGCGCGAGCTACGGCAAGCCCTCGGCCTATTAGTACCGGTCAGCTACGCACGTTGCCGTGCTTCCACTTCCGGCCTATCAACCCAGTCGTCTGGCTGGGGGCCTTACCTCCTCGTGGGAGTGGGAGACCTCATCTAGAGACGCGCTTCGCGCTTAGATGCTTTCAGCGCTTATCGCTTCCGCACATAGCAAACGGGCCGTGCCCTTGGCAGGACAACCCGCACACCAGAGGTGCGTCCACCCCGGTCCTCTCGTACTAGGGGCAGCTTCTCTCAAGTCTCCAACGCGCGCAGCGGATAGGGACCGACAGTTCTGTTACCTCCGCTGGTGAGCCTCTCTGGTCGAGAGGGGGTCGCCAACGGCGACCAGGTCGTTTCCGCCTGGTTCTGCATGTCGCCATGCAGCTCGGACTGTATCTTCACCCCCTTGCGGGGCGTCTGGCGTACAGTCTCTGAGGGTTCTCTCCTCCTACCACGTCTCCGATCCGCGTCCGCCGGTACCGGCCGTCACCGTTCATGGTGAACGCCAGCCGTACCAGCCGTTCGAAACCCTCCCGTTCGAGATGCTCCCCGGCCACCATGGACCGGAGGATCTCCTGGAAGGTCTCGAACTCGACGCGCTTGTCAGAGATCAACGGGTTCCGTTCGAAGAAAGGGATGACGGCTCCCACGAGGTCGCTGCGTCGGCGGACGACCAGGACCTGAGCCCGATCGCTGGTTGAGTTGCGATCGTTCTCCCTGATCCGGCCGCAGCCGAGTCTGTCTCGCAGCGTCTCGAGGACCGTCGCACGTTCGGCGTTCTGGCTGACCCGGAACTCCGGGACCAACTGCCAACCGAACGGCAGGTCGGGGCGTCGTGTCACCCCGACGGAAAAACACCCTTCTCCGTCTACGAACCCGGCTAGGTAGGCATCGAGCCTTCCCTGCTGATCGTCCGCATCACCTGTCGGATTCTCACTGCCCATGTCCGACCGCCTGTTGCCTGCCAGTTCAGCATGCTCCAGGGGTGTGACATGGACGAGTACCGCAGGATCCGTCGCGGATTTTCCAGCATATAGCCAGATTTAAAGACAGCGCGGAGTTCGTTCACTGTCTCACGACGTTCTGAACCCAGCTCGCGTACCGCTTTAACGGGCGAACAGCCCGACCCTTGGGACCTGCTCCAGCCCCAGGATGCGATGAGCCGACATCGAGGTGCCAAACCTTGCCGTCGATATGGACTCTTGGGCAAGATTAGCCTGTTATCCCCGGCGTAGCTTTTATCCGTTGAGCGACGACGCTTCCACTTGCCATCGTCGGATCACTAAGCCCTGCTTTCGCACCTGCTCGACCTGTCAGTCTCGCAGTCAAGCTCCCTTGTGCCTTTACACTCGACGACCGATTGCCGACCGGTCTGAGGGAACCTTTGGGCGCCTCCGTTACCATTTGGGAGGCGACCGCCCCAGTCAAACTGCCTGCCAGGCACTGTTCCTGACCCGGGTTACGGGTCGAGGTTAGAAATCCAGCACATCAAGGGTGGTATTCCAAGGGCGGCTCCACCCGAACTGGCGTCCGAGCTTCGTAGCCTCCCACCTATCCTGCACGTGATGTACCGAATCCCAATACCAAGCTGCAGTAAAGCTGCCGGGGTCTTTCCGTCCTGCTGCGCGTAGTGAGCATCTTTACTCACAGTGCAATTTCGCCGAGCCTCTGGTCGAGACAGTGCCCAAGTCGTTACGCCATTCGTGCAGGTCGGAACTTACCCGACAAGGAATTTCGCTCAGGTTCCTCCCCATGTCGCCATGGGGCCTGGACCATATCTTCACGTCTCCTGTCGGAGGTGACGTGGCTGGCGTATGGCCTCTGAGGATTCCAGATAGCGAGACCGCTGCCGGCGGTTCATCTGCTCGGTCATCCGAGCGATCCGCCGCAAGCCTGGCTCCGTCAGGTGCGACCCCTCCGCCATCCAGCGGAGTACCGTCGCGAACCGTTCGAAATCATGCTTCTTCGCGGTCTTCAGTTGGTGATCTTCGAAGAACGGAACAATCGTGGAGATGAGTTCGCCCCTCCGTTTCACGGAGTAACGAAGCAGCATCTCCCGGTGATTGTCGTTCCGGCGATTCTCGATGATCCTCCCGCATCTGAACACCTCGATGAGGTGCTCCAGGGCAGGACGTGACGACGCACCCTGCGTTACTGCGAACTCGTGCTGGACTTGCCAGCCGAGCTTGCACACGCGGTTACGCACCACCGATATCGAGAAGCAGCCTTCTCCGTCAACGAAGCCGACCACCCACTGCGCGCTGCCTGGTCTTTCCTGCTGATCGTCCGCACCGGTCGGATTTTCACTGCACATCGCGGCTTCCTTCACGTGGAAGTCGACCGTGCCACACACGTGTGACATCGATGTGCGAGTACCGCCGGATACACGGGTGTTCCAGCATATAGCCAGCTGCACTCCGATCCGTCACCGGATCGAGGGGCAGTTCCCCTACATGGCTCGGCGCCATGCAGAGGGGTCCTACCTTAGGCAGTGTTGTTACTACTCTCCGCTGCGCACTGGGTGCGCGCCCGCGACGAGCGGCCAGATCATCTCTGTCCGGCTCTGCATGTCGCCATGCAGCTCGGACTGTCTCATCCCGAGGAGATACATCCCTCGGGCCTCGCGTACAGTCTCTGAGGATCCCCACACTCCTGAAACGATGTGATCCAGGTGTTGCGCGCGGGTTTCCTGCTGATCGTCCCCACCGGTCGGATTGTCACTGCACATCTCGATCTCC
>CAZADJ010000094.1:0-6699 GCA_964483845.1 uncultured Actinomycetota bacterium
AGGTCAGGAAGCCCTCGTAGTCACGCTGCAGCAGCTGGCTCTCGATCTGCTGCATGGTGTTCAGCGCGACCCCGACGATGATGAGCAGGTCGATGCCGCCGAGGGGGAACGTCTGGATGTTGGCGACCGCGAGCGCGACGAACGGGATCGCCGCGACGGCGGTGAGGTACAGCGAGCCGGGGAGCAGCAGGCGGTTCAGCACCCGGTCGAGGTACTCCGCGGTCTGCCGACCCGGTCTGATGCCGGGGATGAAGCCGCCGTAGCGCTTGATGTTGTCGGCGACCTCCACCGGGTTGAACACGATCGCCGCGTAGAAGTAGGTGAAGAAGATGTTCATCGCTGCGAACAGCCCGATGTAGACCGGGCTGCCCGGCTGGGCGAGGTGCTGCTCGTTGAACTGCACCAGCCACTCCCACGTGACGGTCGAGGCGAGCAGCGTCGGCAGGTACATGATCGACACGGCGAAGATGATCGGGATCACGCCGGCCTGGTTGATCTTCAGCGGGATGTAGGTCGACTGCCCCCCGTAGCTGCGCCGGCCGATCTGCCGACGCGCGTACTGCACCGGGATGCGCCGCTGCCCCTGCTCCATGAACACGATCGCGATCGTGATGGCCAGCGCGAGCACCAGCACCAGCCCGAACGCGGTGCCGCCGTGGGTCGCGTACAGCGCCCCGGCCTGCGCCGGGACCATCGCGATGATCGCGACGTAGATGATCAGCGACATGCCGTTGCCGACGCCCCGCTGGGTGATCAGCTCGCCGAGCCACATGATCACGGTGGTGCCGGCGGTGAAGGTGAGGATGATCAACGCGATCCGCGCCGGGCCCGCGTCGGGGATGACGTTCATCCCGAACAGCTGCCCCTGGCGGGCCATGACGGTGATCCCCGAGGACTGCAGCAGCGCGAGCAGCACGGTCAGGTAGCGCGTCCACTGGGTGATCTTGCGCCGGCCCTGCTCCCCCTCGCGCTTCCACTGCTCGACCTTCGGGATCACGACGGCGAGCAGTTGGAAGATGATGCTCGCCGTGATGTAGGGCATGATCCCGAGCGCGAACACCGACATCATCCCGAGCGCGCCGCCCGAGAGCAGCATCATCAGGTCGACGAAGCCGCCGGTGTCCTCGACCGCTGCGAGCGCGACGAGGTCGACACCGGGGACCGGGATCCACGCGCCGAGCCGGTAGACGGCGATGATGAAGAGCGTGAAGAAGATCTTGTTCCGGAGGTCCGGAACCTTGAACGCGTTCAAGAACGCTCTGATCATCGTGTCGCTCCCTCGCCGCTGCGGGCGTCTCTACGTGGTCCAGGTCAGACCACGGTCCCACCCGCCGCGGTGATCTTCTCGTGCGCCGTCGCCGACAGCTGATCGACCTGCACCGTCAGCGCCTTGGTGAGCTCGCCGTGGCCCAGGATCTTCACGGCCTCGGCCTTCTTGCGGACCAGGCCCCGCTCGCGCAGCGTCTCCATGGTGATCTCGTCGTCGTCCTCGAAGGCCGTCTCGAGCGTCGCGACGTTCACGATCGCGTACGTGATCTCGTCGCGGCGCGCGCGGCTCGCCTTGTCGAACCCGGGCAGCTTCGGCTGGCGACGCACCAGCGGCATCTGTCCGCCCTCGAAGTGGATCGGGATCTTGCCGCTGCCGTGCGAGTGGGTGCCCTTGGTCCCGCGCCCGACCTTCGCGCCACGCCGCGCTGCATCGCCGCGACCGACCCGCCGCTTGCGGGTCTTGGCCCCGTCAGGGGGCTTCAGGTGGTGGAGCTTCATCAGGGCACCTCCTCGACCTCGATGAGGTGGGAGACCTTCTCGATCATCCCGCGCACCTCGGGGCGGTCGGGCTGGACGACGGTGTGTCGGATCCGTCGCAGGCCGAGCGCTCTGACGATCCTGCGCTGCTGCGGGGACCGCCCGACGACCGAGCGTACCTGCGTGATGCGCAGCTGCCCGGACCCGGGACGCTCGCCGTTGCCGGCCGTCATCAGCGACCGCCCTCTCGGAGGGTCTCGACCATCGCCTGCGGCGCGACGTCCTCCAGCTTCTTGCCGCGCAACCGCGCGATGTCCTCGGGGTGGCGCTGCTGTTCGAGCGCGTCGACCGTGGCACCGACCACGTTCACCGGGTTCTGCGACCCCAGCGACTTCGCGAGCACGTCGGAGATGCCGGCGGCCTCCACCACGGCGCGCACCGGTCCCCCGGCGATGACGCCGGTACCGGGTGCGGCGGGCTTGAGCAGGACCTTGCCCGCGCCGAGCTCCCCGACGACCGGGTGCACGATCGTGCGACCGACCATCGGGACCTCGAACATGCTCTTCTTCGCCTCCTCGACCCCCTTCTGGATCGCGGACGCGACGTCGCGGGCCTTGCCGTGGCCGACGCCGACGTTGCCGTCGTTGTCACCGACGACGACGAGCGCCGTGAACTGGAACCGCCGGCCGCCCTTGACGACCTTCGACACGCGGTTGATCGAGACGACGCGCTCGTCGTACTGATCGCGGTCGCCGCCGCGGCCTCCTCTGTTCCTCGCCATGCCTCGCTCCTAGCTGTTCGTCAGCGCTGACGTCGAGCCAGCGGTCGATCCCTACAGGTCGAGCCCGCCCTCGCGCGCGCCCTCGGCGAGCGCCTTCACCCGTCCGGCGTAGCGGAACCCGCCGCGGTCGAACACCACGGCGGACACGCCCGCTTCCTTCGCGCGCTCGGCGACGAGCTCGCCGACCCGGTGGGCGACGCCGCTCTTGGTCGTGTCCTCGGCCGGCGCCGCGTCATCGTCCAACGACGAGGCCGCAGCGATCGTGTGGCCACGGTCGTCGTCGATCACCTGCGCGTAGATCTCCGCGTTGCTCCGGTAGACGGACATGCGCGGACGCTCCGCGGTGCCGTACACGCGGCTCCGGATGCGCGCGCGCCGCTGGGCGCGCGCCGCTCGCTTCGTCTTCGTCGGCATCGGTGACTCCTCGGTCAGCGGCCGGCGGCCTTGCCGGCCTTGCGCCGGACGTACTCGCCCTCGTAGCGGATGCCCTTGCCCTTGTAGGGCTCGGGCGGGCGGGTCTCGCGGATGTTCGCGGCCATCTGGCCGACCAGCACCTTGTCGATCCCACGGACGACGATGCGCGTGGGCTGTGGCACCTCGAAGTCGATCCCGTCGGGTGCGGGGATCGTCACGGGGTGGCTGTAGCCGACCTGCAGCTCCAGGTCACGGCCCCGGGCCGCGGCCCGGTAGCCGATCCCGTGGAGCTCGAGCGCCTTCTCGTAGCCCTCGGTCACCCCCGTGACCATGTTCGCGATCAGGGAGCGCACGAGGCCGTGCCGCTCACGGCTCCGTCGGGTCTCGTCGACCGCGGCCACGACGACCTCGCCGTCGTCGTTCAACGACAGCTCGACCCCGTCGGGCATCTCCTTCACGAGCTCGCCCTTCGGGCCGCTCACCGTCACGGTGAGCCCGTCGAGCTCGACGGTCACCCCGTCGGGGACGGGGACCGGGTACTTGCCGATGCGGCTCATGGTCTACTTCTCCCTCGGGTTCACCAGACGTACGCGACGACCTCGCCGCCCGTGCCCTGCCGCCGCGCCTCGCGGTCGGTCAGCAGGCCCGAGCTCGTCGACACGATCGCGACCCCGAGCCCGCCGAGCACGCGCGGGACCTCGTCCCGCTTCACGTACACGCGCAGACCGGGCTTGCTGATGCGGCGCAGCCCGGTCACGGCGCGCTCACGGTCGGGGCCGTACTTCATCTCGACGTGCAGCGTCGGCTGCGGCTCGGTCTCCTCGACGTGGTAGTCGGTGACGTAGCCCTGCTGCTTCAGGATCTCCGCGATCCCGACCTTCATCTTCGAGGACGGCATGGAGACGTGATCGTGGTAGGCGATGCTCCCGTTGCGCAGGCGCGCGAGCATGTCGGCCACCGGGTCGGTCATGGTCATGGTCGTGTTCCTCCTGGGGTTGCCGGGACGCGCCCGGCACTTCCCACTCTCGGTCGGCGCTCGTCGTCTACCTCGTGTGCCGGGGTCGCCGGGACCCGCCCGGCAGCTCCCGGTCGGTGTCGCTACCAGCTGGCCTTGCGGATCCCCGGCAGCTCGCCCTTGTGCGCCAGCTCCCGGAAGCAGATCCGACACAGCATGAACTGGCGGAACACCGCCCGGGAGCGGCCGCAACGAGCGCAGCGGGTGTTCTCGCGGGTCGAGAACTTCGACTCGCGCTTCGCACGTGCGATCTGGGACTTCTTGGCCATGTCTCTACTTCCTCGCTCTCGGTCTGCTCGTCGGCGCTACTGCTGCTCGCGGGAGAACGGCATGCCGAGCGCCGTCAGCAGGGCCCGGCCCCGCTCGTCGTCGGTCGCGGTCGTCACGAACGTGATGTCCATGCCGCGCACGTCGGTGATGTCGTCGTAGTTGATCTCGGGGAACACCAGCTGCTCGGTCAGGCCCAGCGAGTAGTTGCCGTTGCCGTCGAACGAGCGCGGGTTCACCCCCCGGAAGTCGCGGATCCGCGGGAGCACGACGGTGAGCAGGCGGTCGGCGAACTCCCACATGCGGTCGCCCCGCAGGGTGACCTTCGCGCCGACCGGCATGCCCTGGCGGATCTTGAAGCCCGCGATCGACTTCCGTGCGCGGTTGATCCGCGGCTTCTGCCCGGTGATGGTGGACAGGTCCTCGATCGCGCCCTCGACGGCCTTCGCGTCCTCCGCGGCCTCGCCGAGGCCGACGTTGACGACGATCTTCTCGATCCCCGGCACCTCCATCACGTTGGTGATGCCGAGCTCGTCCATCAGCGCCGGCACGATCTCCTCGCGGTAGCGGCGCTTCAGCCGGGGGACGTAGTCCTCCGGCAGGCCCGCGGGGCCCGCGTCCGGCTGTTCGGTGGTCGTACTCATCACGTCCTCGTCATCGGTCTCGTCGGGGGTGTCAGGGCGGCCCTAGAAGGTGCCCTCGCACTGCTTGCAGACCCGCACCTTGCTCCGGCGGTCGCCCTCCTCGAGCAGGCGGAAGCCGACGCGGACCGGCAGCTCGCACTGCGGGCAGATCGGTTGCACGTTGCTGAGGTGGATCCTGGCCTCGGTCTGGATGATCCCGCCCTCCTGGGGACGCGCCGCCCCGCCGGCGCGCAGCGGCTCGTGCTTGGTCACCATGTTGATGCCCTCCACGAGCACCCGCTCGCGATCCGGGTACACCTTCACGACACGTCCCTCCTTGCCACGGTCCTTGCCCGTGATGACGCGCACGCGGTCGTCCTTGCGTATCCGTCGCATAGCTAGAGGACCTCCGGGGCCAGGGAGACGATGCGCATGAAGCGCTTGTGGCGCAGCTCGCGCCCGACCGGCCCGAAGATGCGGGTCCCGCGCGGGGTCCCGTCCGGGCTGACGAGCACGCAGGCGTTCTCGTCGAACTTGATGTAGGTGCCGTCGCCGCGGCGACGCTCCTTCACCGTGCGCACGACGACGCAGCGCACGACCTCGCCCCGCTTCACGTTGGAGGCCGGGATCGCGTCCTTCACGGTACCGACGAACTCGTCACCTATCGACGCGTACCGCCGACCCGAGCCGCCGAGCACACGGACGCACAGCACCTCCCGGGCGCCGCTGTTGTCCGCCACCTTCAGGCGCGATTCCTGCTGGATCATCGGTCCATCCTCGTCACGTCGTACGGATCGTCGGGCCCGGTCCCGCTGACTCCACGGGACCGCGACGGCAGCGGCCTACTTGGCGCGCTCGACGATCTCGTCCAGTCGCCAGTGCTTCGTCTTGCTGATCGGGCGGGTCTCGACGATCCGCACGAGGTCGCCGACCCCCGCATCGTTGCGCTCGTCGTGCGCGTGGTACGTCTTCGAGCGGCGCAGGGTCTTGCGGTACAGCGGGTGCGTCTTCGTGCGCTCGATGCGGACGACGATCGTCTTGTCGGCGGCGTCGCTCACGACGACGCCCGTGCGCTCCTTGCGCGACGCGCGCTCGTCGGTCGGCGCCGGGGGGGTGGTCTCACTCATGTCTCGGCCATCTCCTCGGCGATCTCACGCTCTCGTAGCACGGTCAGGATGCGGGCGATGTCACGCTTGACCTTCTTCACCCGGGTCGTGTCGTCGAGCTGTCCGGTCACCGACTGGAACCGGAGGTTGAACAGCTCCTGCTTGTTCTCGTCGAGCCGCTCGAGCAGCTCGGCGTCGGGCAGCTCACGCAGGTCGGCAGCGCTCACGTCAGCCCTCCTCGCGGGTCACGAACTTGGTCTTCACCGGCAGCTTGTGGCTGGCCCGACGCATCGCTTCGCGTGCGAGCTCCTCGGGCACACCCGACAGCTCGAACATGATGCGTCCCGGCTTCACCGCGGCGATCCAGTGGTCGGGCGACCCCTTGCCCGAGCCCATGCGGGTCTCGAGCGGCTTCCGGGTGATCGGGCGGTCCGGGAAGATGGTGATGCGCACCCTCCCGCCGCGCTTGATCGCACGGGTCATCGCCACACGGGCGGCCTCGATCTGCCGGGCGGTGATCCACCCGGCGGTCACGGCCTTCAGGCCGAAGTCGCCGACGTGCACCTCGGTGTGCCCGGTCGCGAGGCCGCGGAGCGGCTTCGGCCGGTGCTGCTTGCGGTGCCGGACCTGCTTCGGGGCGAGCATCAGCTGCCCTCCTCCTCGTCTTCCTCGTCGTCGTCGGACGTCTCCGCGACGGTCGCGTCGTCGTCCCCGGCTGCTGCCTCGTCCTCGACCGGCTCGTCCTCG
>CAZADJ010000094.1:6799-9754 GCA_964483845.1 uncultured Actinomycetota bacterium
GACGGTCGCGTCGTCGTCCCCGGCTGCTGCCTCGTCCTCGACCGGCTCGTCCTCGACCGGCTCGTCCTCGGCCGGCTCGTCGTCGGCCTCGACCTTCGCCGGCTCCTCCGGCTCGTCCGTCGCCTCGACCTGCGGCTTCGTCTCCACGGCGCCGGGAGCATCGGCCTCGTCCGTGTCGGCCTCGCCGGCCCCGTCGGGCCCGCCGGACCCCTCCGCGTCGACCTCGTCGACGACGTCCTCGGCGTCCATCGGGCCGGACTGCGGCGGCGCGGCCTCGGTCGTGGCCTCCTCGACGTCGTGGGCGGCGGTCTCGCCCGTCTCGGTCACCGTCGCCGGCTCCTCGGGCGCCGCAGCGCTGGCCTGGTCGGCTGTCGCGGCCGGCTGCTCCTCCGTCTCGGCCGCACCCTCGTCGGTCGACGGAGCCTCGTCGCCGGTCCCGGCCGCCTCGACCGCCTCACGCTCACGGCGCTGCTGCTCCTCGCGCTTGCGCTTCTCGCCGAGGCCGGCGGCGCGCGCCGCGGCCCGCGCGGCCTTCTGGGTCCGCTTGCTCGGTCGGGAGTCCGTCGGACGACCCTCGGCGGCGGCACGGGCGCGACGCATCGCTGCCTCGGCCTCGGCCTCCTCCATGGAGGGCAGCATGTCGCCCTTGTAGATCCAGATCTTGACGCCGATGCGCCCGAAGGTGGTCCGGGCCTCGTCGAAGCCGTAGTCGACCACGGCACGGAGGGTGTGGAGCGGGACGCGGCCCTCACGGTACCACTCGACCCGGCTCATCTCCCGGCCGCCGAGACGGCCCTTGACCTGCACCTTCACGCCCTGCGCGCCGGCCTTCTGCGCCGACTGGACGGCCCGGCGCATGGCGCGCCGGAAGGACACACGACCGCGCAGCTGCTCGGCGACGTTGAACGCCAGCACCTGCGCGTCGAGCTCGGGTGACTTCACCTCGAGGATGTTCAGCTTGATCTGCTTGTCGGTCATCTCCTCGAGCGCGCCACGGATCGCGTCGGCCTCGCTGCCCCGGCGACCGATGACGATGCCCGGACGCGCGGCGTGCGTGCTGATGTCGACGCGATCGTCCGTGCGGACGATGTCGATGCGCGAGATCCCGGCGTGGCGGACGCGCTCCCGGATGTACTCCCGGATGCGCTCGTCCTCGTGGAGGTGGTCCGCGTACTTCTTCTTGTCCGCGAACCACTTCGACTTCCAGTCGGTGGTGGTACCGAGCCGGAACCCGTACGGGTGGATCTTCTGTCCCACGGCTAGCTCCTCATCGCCCGGCGGGCGTGCGGTCGGTGATCGGGGAGACCACGACGGTGATGTGACTGGTGCGCTTGCGGATGCGGTAGGCGCGACCGAGCGCACGGGGGCGCCAGCGCTTCATGGTCGGGCCCTCGTCGACCCAGGCGCCGGCGACGTACAGCTCGTCGGGATCCAGGTCCTCGTTGTGCTCCGCGTTCGCGATCGCCGACTCGAGCACCTTCAGGAGGGGCTCGGCGGCACCCTTCGTGGACATGGTCAGCACGCGACGCGCCTCGTCGACGTGCTCACCCTTGATGAGGTCCAGCAGCTGCCGGACCTTCATCGGCGAGGTGCGCACGTACTTCGCCGTCGCTCTCACTCTCATCTGGTCTCTCCCTCGTGTTCAGGGTGGCTACCGCTCCCGCTGGGGGAGCAGCTCACGCTCCGCTCAGGCCTCACGGCGGACGGTGGTCGCCTTCTCGCCGGCGCCGCTCCACTTGATGACCCGCGTCGGTGCGAACTCGCCGAGCTTGTGCCCGACCATGTTCTCCGTCACGTAGACGGGGACGTGCTTGCGTCCGTCGTACACCGCGATCGTGTGGCCGACCATCTCGGGGAAGATCGTCGAGCGGCGCGACCAGGTCTTGATGACCCGCTTCTCGCCTCTCTCGTTCATGCCTTCGATCTTGTCCATGAGGTGGTCGTCGACGAACGGGCCCTTCTTCAGCGAGCGGGGCATCTGGTCGTCCTCCTCGTCTGGCTGTCTCGCCCGGATCGCTCCGGGGTGGGCCGGGACGGTCCCGGACCGCGCCCGGCTGACCGGGCGCTCACGTGCTCAGCGTCGGCGCTTCTTGCCGCGCCGGCGGATGATCTGCTGGTCGGATGGCTTGCGCTTGCGCGTGCGGCGCTCGGGGTTGCCCCACGGGTCGGTCGGGTGCCGACCACCGGAGGACTTGCCCTCGCCGCCGCCGAGCGGGTGGTCGACCGGGTTCATCGCCACGCCACGGGTCTGCGGCCGGCGGCCGACCCAACGGGAGCGGCCGGCCTTGCCCTTCTCGACGTTCTCGTGCTCCTCGTTGCCGACGGAGCCGACGGTGGCGCGGCACGCCGCCTCCACGAGCCGGATCTCGCCGGACGGCAGGCGCAGGGCGGCGTTCTGGCCCTCCTTGGCCAGCAGGCGGACGGCCGAGCCGGCGGAGCGGCCGAGCTTCGCGCCACCTCCCGGCCGCAGCTCCACCGCGTGCACGGTGGTGCCGACCGGGATCCGGCGCAGCGGCAGGGCGTTGCCGACGCGGACGTCGGCCCCGGCCCCCGACTCGACCCTCATGCCCGGGGCCAGGCCCTTCGGCGCGAGGATGTAGCGCTTCTCGCCGTCGTGGTAGTGGAGGAGCGCGATGCGTGCCGAGCGGTTCGGGTCGTACTCCACCGCCGCGACGGTCGCGGGCACCTCGTCCTTGTCGCGCCGGAAGTCGATCACGCGGAACTTGCGCTTGTGGCGCCCACCGCGGTGCCGGCTGGTGATGCGGCCGTGGGTGTTGCGCCCGGACCGCTTCGGCAACGGACGCGTGAGCGACCGCTCCGACTTCTGCTTCTTCGAGACGGTCTCGAAGTCGGAGACGGACATGCCACGCCGCGCGTTGCTGGTCGGCTTGTACCTGCGCACTGCCATGGTCCTGGTCCTGGTCGCTATCGCTGTCGCTACTCGAGCGACTCTGT
>CAZADJ010000095.1:0-5362 GCA_964483845.1 uncultured Actinomycetota bacterium
GTACTTCTCGATCGACGACTCCGACAGGTGCAGGTGTTCGGCGACCGCGGCGTTCGTCTTGCCCTGTGCCATCTGTTCGAGGACCTCGACCTCCCGTTCGGTCAGGTCGGCGATGGGGGAGGCGTCGCGCTGCGTGCTGCGCTCGACGAGCGAGGCGACGACGTCGGGATCGATCACCGACCCGCCCGCCACGACCTGGCGGACGGCGGAGACCAGCTGGGCGGGATCGCCGATGCGTTCCTTCAACAGGTAGGCGAGCCCGGCGGTGCCGTCGCGGAGGAGCTCGAACGCGTACGTCGCGTCGGCGTACTGCGACAGCACGACGATGCCGACGTCGGGGTGCTCCGCACGGATGCGGTGGGCGGCGTCGATGCCCTCGGTGTGGTGGGTCGGTGGCATGCGGATGTCGGTCACGACGGCGTCGGGGTGGAGGCGGGCTACGACGTCCTCCAGCTCGAGCGCGGTGCCGACGGCGGCGACCACCTCGACCCCGGGGTCGGTCTCGAGAGCCTGACGCGTCCCCTCTCGCACGAGGTAGTGGTCCTCGGCGATGGCGATGCGCAGCGGCTCAGACATCGGTGGTCCCCTCGGGGTCGTCGACCGCCAGGCTCGCGGCGACCGTCGTGCCCGCCCCCGGTCGGCTGGAGACCTCGAGGCGGCCTCCGATCGCGGCGATGCGGGCAGCGAGGTTGTCGAGCCCCTCGCCGCCGGCCGCGTCGGGATCGAACCCGGCCCCGTCGTCGCGGACCTCGATGCGCAGGGAGCCGTTCGACCGCGCCAGCGTCACCCGCGCCCGTTCCGCCGCTGCGTGCTTGCCGACGTTCGCGAGCGACTCCGCGACGGTGAAGTAGCCGGCGCCCTCGATGGCCTCGGCGAAGCGCTCGCCCCGCAGCGACGGGTCGGCACGCACCTCGACGGGGACGACGCTGCGCGCCGCGAGCGCCTCGACCGCCTCCAGCAGCCCGCGGTCCGAGAGCAGGCTCGGGTGGATCCCGTGCGCCAGTTCCCGGAGCTCCCCGATCACCCGGCGCAGGCCCTCCTGGAGCTCCTCGATCACCTCGGCACCGGCACCCGGGTCCCGGTCGAGCGCGCCGCGGAGCCGTCCGGCGAGGCCGATGAGAGCGATGAGGTCCTGCTGGGCCCCGTCGTGGATGTTGCGTTCGATCCGACGCCGTTCGCTCTCCTGCGCGCGCACCAGCCGGGTGCGCGACGTGGCCAGCTCCTCGGCCTGGGCGGTGAGCGCGGTCGTCAGGCGGACGTTGCGTACCGCGAGCGCCGCCTGACGGGCGAGCGTCTCCACGACCACCTCGTCCTCCGGGGTGAGCGCCCCCGCCACCCTGGGGCCGCACTCGACGACCCCGAGGGTCTCCCCACCGAGCACGATCGGGACCGTGAGGACGGGATCCGATCCTTCCACGTGCCCGGTCGTGTCGAGCCGCACGCGCGCCCAGCGCAGTCCGAGCCCCTCCTCGAGGGTCGCGGCCATGCGCGGGAGCAGGGACTCCAGATCGAAGGTGTCGGCCAGGGTCTCACCGAGCCGCGCGACGAGCTGCGCCGGGTCCGTGCGGTCACCGAACACCCAGCGGTCGGCGAGGCCCTCGAGCCGCTGCCGCGCCGGCTGGAACAGCAGGGTCGCCACGACGGTGAGCACGATCGCGACGGTGACGGGGAAGCGCTGGCCGGCGACGACCCCGAGGCCGGCGGCCGCCGCCGCGTAGGTCAGCGCTATCAAGCTCCAGAGGGCGCCGTAGACGAGCGACTGGCGGATCACCCGGTCGACGTCGAGCAGGTCCGGGCGGAGCAGCGCGACCGCGATCGCCAGCGGCACGGAGGCGATCGCGGCGATCCAGAGGACACTGAGCGCGATCTCGGCCGCGAGGCTCGGCGGCCCCGCCGGGAACAACCACCAGGCGACGATGTCGATCGCAGCCACCACCGCGGCGAACATGGCCGGTACCAGCAGCCACCGGATACGGCGGCGGCGAGCGGTCCCACCGCGGCGGTAGCGCAGTGCGAGCAGGACGACCCCGACGGCGAAGACCCCCTGGAGCAGTACGACGCCGACCGTGGCGATCCCACCGATCGGCGTGAGGGCGGGGACGTGGTTCGGGTTCACGAGATCGGGCAGCTGGTGGTAGGTGGGCAGCAGCAGGGTCTCCCGGCCGAGGGCGACGAGCGGCGGCAGGAGCAGGACCAGCCACGCGGCGCGGAGGATCCGGCGCTCGTACGTGCGCTCGATGCGTCCGTCCGGGAAGAGGCCGAGCAGGTGCGCGATCGCGACCCCGCCCACCGCCATCAGCAGGTGGAAGGAAAGCACCACCCAGGCGAGCCGCTCGAGGTCACCCCCGCTCGCGACGCGCTCGACCCACCCGTCGGTCGCCTGGACGAGCGCGACCAGGCCGCTGGTCGCGGCGAACCACCAGGCCACGCGGTGGCCGGGGATGCGCCGCCACACGTAGGCGGCGGCGAGCAGGAAGATCGCGCTCCCCGCGAGCCAGGGCAGCTCCTTCGGGGCGGTGCCGTGACGGAACGCGAGCAGCACGGCCGCGGCGATCGCGGCGCCCCCGGCGACGAGCGAGCCGGCCGCGAGGAGCGCGCGGACGCGCCCGTGTCGGGACGTTGACGGCGCCGCCTCGGTGACCATCCCACGATGATGCGCCCGCCGCGCGCAACTGACAAGGGAGCTGTCCGCACCGCTCGGGTGTGGTCAGCCGGAACGAGGTCTGTGGTCAGGGGGATGGGCGCCGCACACGGTCGTCCGTAGCGTGCCGCCCATGACATCGCTCCCCGCACTCGACGCGTCCGGTCTGGCCAAGCGCTACCGCCGCCGCTCGGTGCTCTCCGACGCGGATCTGCGCGTCCACCGGGGCGAAGCCGTGGCCCTGATCGGCGAGAACGGTGCCGGGAAGACGACCCTCCTGCGCATGTGCGCGGGGCTCCTCGCCCCGGATGCGGGGAGCGTCCGTCGGGACGGTCGGGTCGGCTACTGTCCCCAGGAGCCGGGCGTCGTGGACCTGCTCACGGCCGAGCAGCACCTCGTCCTCTTCGGCGCTGCGGCGGGCCTGTCCCGGGACGCATCCCGGGCCGTGGGCGGCGCGCTGCTCGACGGCATGGGGGTCCCGGTCGGGGACGGAACCGTGGCCAGGGACCTGTCCGGCGGGACGCGGCAGAAGCTCAACCTGGCGTTGGCACTGCTCGGGGACCCGGTGCTGCTGCTCCTCGACGAGCCCTACCAGGGCTTCGACATGGGCTCGTACGTCGACTTCTGGTCGCACGTGGACCGGTGGCGGGACGAGGGTCGCGCGATCGTGATCGTCACCCACCTCCTCACCGAGCTCGACCGGGTCGACCGCGTCGTCGAGGTGACCGGTGGCTCCGCGCGTGCGCACACGGTGGTGGCGGCGTGAACGCGCGTGCGCGCACGGTCGTCATCGCGGAGATGCAGGCCCGTGATCTGCTGCGGCGTCGGGCGGTGATGACCCTCTTCGTGCTGCTGCCCGCCGCGTTCTACTACTCGGTGCCCGCGAGCGAGGAGTACGGCCTCGTCGCCGGTTCCATCGGCGTGTCCTGGGCGGTCGCGGCCGCCGGCCTGTTCGGGATCCTCGGTTGGCGACAGGCCGACCCGCGCCTCGCGCTCGCCGGGGCCGGCCCCGGCGAGGGGCTGGTGGGCCGTCTGCTGCTCCTCCTCGTCCTCGCCGCCGGGCTGCTCGTCGTGTTCACACCGCAGATCCTGCTCCGATCCGCGGAGCTGATCGCCGAGCCGGCCACCTACGTCCTCGCCCTGGTCGCGATGGCGGTCGTCTCGATCCCCCTCGGGCTCGCGATCGGCGCGATCGTGCCCCGGGAGCTCGAGGGGACGCTCGTCCTCATCGGCGTGGTCGGGGTCGGCATGAGCGTGCCCCCTGACACCGCCGGCGCCTGGGTCCTGCCGCTGTGGGGCCCGCTCCAGATCCTGGGGGTCTCCGCCGGATGGACGGACGCGTCCGCCGTCGACGGTGCCCTCCACGTCGCCGTCGTGACCGTCGTCCTGTTCGCCGTCGCCGCGTGGCGGTGGCGCCGTCGCCTGCGCATCCACACGTAGGCCCTCGACCCGGAGGAGCACCATGTCGACCAGCACCCAGCGTCCCGTTCGTCCCGAGGGGACGACGCCGGCCGATCGAGGTCGCGGCGGCGATCCGTTCGTTGCGACCTCCGCGTTCCTGCTCGCGGCCGTCCTCGCGTCGTACCAGCTCGTCATCCTCGAGTTCATCCCGCCGGTGAGCGCCTTCGCCGCCATCTTCGTCGTCCTCGGCGTCGCGCTGACCCGGTCGCGATCGCGCTGGCTGCTCATCCCCGTGCTCGTCATCACCGTCGCGTACGCCGCCGGCAGCGTCCCGTTCTTCGCGGCGAACCTGGCCAACCCGGCGTCGCCGGTGAGCTTCCTCGCGGAGGCTGCGGCGGTCATCGTCTCGCTGACGCTCGTCGCCGGCGTCGTCGGGAACCTGTTGGGCGCCGGGCCCGGGGGCCGGCGGCCGATCGCCGTCGGTGCGGTCGGGCTCGCGATCGTCGCGGTCGTCGTCTCCGTGGTCGCTGTCGCGAACATCGACGCCGACGCCCGGGAGCCGGGTGACGTCACGATCACGGCCGAGCGGTCGACGTACCCGGCGCAGGTCGAGCTGTCCGCTGGCGGAGCGGGGGTGTGGATCGACAACCGGGACGCGATCCACCACACCTTCGTCGTCGAGGGCACCGACATCCGGGTCGCGCTCCCGGGTACGTCCGCCGTGCGTGTCGAAGCGGATCTCGCCCCCGGTACGTACCGGTACCTGTGCGACGTCCCGGGACACGAGGGGATGGAGGGCGAGCTGATCGTCCGTTGAGCGACGGTCGGGCAGCGACCGGTCCAGTGACGATCGACCCGGTCGAGCGGGTGGACCGGGGCCGGTCCGACCACCGAGAGGAGACATCATGAGCGTGGACGAGACGCCAGGTCGGACGACGCGGGCGCGGGTGGGATGGGCGATGCTCATCGGCGTGGCCGCACTGCTCGTGCTGAACGGAGCCGCTCTCTACGCGATCATCGTGGAGACGCAGGTCGAGCAGACCATCGGCGTGCTCCTCGCGGCGTTCGGAGGTGTCGCCCTGGTGGTAGCCGTGGAGGGCTACCGCCGCGCCACGCGGTGGGCGTGGTACGCGACGTGGGTCGTCGTGGCCTCGCTCGCCGCCGTGGGGCTCCACACGCTCCGGGGAGATCGGCTGGACGTGCCCCTGACGTACGTGTTCCTGGCTACGGTCGCCCTCGTCGGGCAACTGCTCGCGGACCGGGACGGGCCGACGCCGGGCGCCGGCATCGGCGAACGATCGTGATCACACGAGGAGGCCG
>CAZADJ010000095.1:5462-9729 GCA_964483845.1 uncultured Actinomycetota bacterium
GGGCCGACGCCGGGCGCCGGCATCGGCGAACGATCGTGATCACACGAGGAGGCCGCGGATGAGTGCGTACGAGATCCTGAAGTTCGGGTGAACGTCGGCAGGGAGCTGGTCGGCAGCTGACGGGGGCGATCCGTGCGCCCGACCGCCGCGAGGCCGGCTGGTGGCCGCGGGCGGTCCCGACGTGTTGCATGCTCGCTGTCGACCCGTCGGGAGCCACGGTGTCACAGCATGAGATCGAGGTCATCCTCGCGAAGCAGCTCGCCGGTCACCTGGTCAGCCCGGTGTTCATCGTCGACCCCGACGGGACGCTGCTCTACTACAACGAGCCGGCCGAACCACTTCTCGGGAAGCGCTTCGAGGAGACCGGCAGCATGCCCGTCGAGGCGTGGGGGACGGCGTTCAAGCCGACCGACGCGCACGGACGGGCTCTCGCTCCGGACGAGCTCCCGCTCGTGGTCGCGTTGCGGGACCGCAGGCCGACGCACGGCAGGCTGCGCATCCGGGGGCTCGACGGGGTGGAGCGAGGCATCGACGTGGTCGCCTTCCCGCTCGAGGGGCACGGCGGCCGGTTCCTCGGGGCGGTCGCCGTGTTCACCGAGGAGGCAGCGTGAGGGTCCGTCTGTGGGGGACGCGCGGCTCGCTGCCGACGCCCGGTGCGGCCACGGTCCGCTACGGCGGCGACACGTCGTGCGTCGAGGTGCGCACCGGCGGCGGCCACTGCGTGGTCCTCGATGCCGGCACCGGCATCCGTCCGTTGGGCGACGCGCTCGATCCGGGGATCGCCCGGATCGACGTCCTGCTCAGCCACCTCCACCTCGACCACGTCATCGGGCTCGGGTTCTTCGCGCCGCTGTTCCGACCCGACGTCGAGGTGCACATCTGGGGTCCGTCCACGAACCTGCAGAACATCCGCGCGCGCCTGACGCGCTACCTGTCCCAGCCGCTCTTCCCCGTGCGGCTCGACGATCTGCCGTGCCGTCTCGCGCTCCACGACGTCCCGACGACGACTTTCGACCTCCCCGGGCTCCGGGTGAGCGCGATGCTCGTCTGCCACCCCGGCCCCACGGTGGGCTACCGGCTCGATGACGGCGGTGCGGTGCTCGCCTACCTCCCGGACCACGAGCCGGCCCTGTGCGGGTTCCCCGGGCCGGCCGAGTGGACCTCGGGCCACGACCTGGCGCGCGACGCCGAGGTGCTCATCCACGACGCCCAGTACTCCGCGGAGGAGTACGCGGCGCACGTCGGTTGGGGGCACAGCGCCCTGCCGGACACCCTCGCGTTCGCGTCCGCGGTCGGTGCCGGTCACCTCGTCCCGTTCCACCACGACCCGGCGCACACCGACGACGACCTGGACGCGCTGTTCGCCGGGATCGACGACGAGGTCGACGGGCTGCGCGTCACACCGGCGACGACGGGGATGAGGATGGAGCTCACCGGCCGGTGAGGTCGAGACGCCAGTACTGGCCGACGAGGTCGTGGCCGAAGCTGGTGTGTGGCTCCTCCTCGACCAGCTCGAAGCCGGTGGCCTCGTAGATGCGCCGGGCGGCGTGCAGGACGTCGTTGGTCCACAGGGTCATCTCCCGGTAGCCGGCGTGGCGGGCGAAGCGGACGCACTCGTCGACGAGCCGCCGTCCGATGCCCTGGCCGCGGGCGCTCGGCTCCACGAGCAGGAGTCGCAGCTGCGCGGTGTGCTCGTCCCTGCGCACGCACAGCACCGAGCCGACCGGGTCGCCGTCGATGTCGGCGATCCACGTCGCCTCGCGATCGGGGTCGCGCGTCTCGAGGTGGTCGGCGACGATGCGCGCGACCAGCGCCTCGAAGGTCTCGTCCCACCGGTACTCGTCGTGGTAGACGGCGCCGTGACGGTGGACGATCCAGCCGTACTCGCCCGCCCGGGGCGGGCGCAGGACGAAGGGCTCCGGCGGGGCGGCCGGTTCGAGGACCGCGCGGATCGTGTCCATGGCGGCGAGCAGCCGGCGCCGGTCCGCCTCGGGCAGCCCGTCGAGGAGGGCCGCGGTCGACCCCGCGGAGCGCGAGTCGAGCAGCTCGAACGCCTCACGTCCGCGCGGGGTGAGGCGCGCGACCTGGCGCCGCCGGTCGTGCTCGGCGCGCTCCCGCGTGATCAGTCCGTCGCGCTCGAACCGCGCGAGGAGGCGGCTCACGTAGCCGGCGTCCAGGTCGAGGGAGCGGCGCAGGTCGGCGACCTCGACGGCGTCGGACTGGGCGAGCTCGAAGATGATCCGGGCCTCGGTGAGGGAGTACGGCGTGTCCAGCAGCCCCTCGCGGAGGAGCCCGACGATCTCCGTGTAGTAGCGGTTGAACGCGCGGACCCGGGCGACCGGATCGTCGGCCTCGGACACCGGCGGGCCTGTCGTTGACGACAGCAGGTGTTCAGTTGACGTAGGCAAATGTATCACGCGGGCCCGGTGCCCGGGGAGGGATACGCACCGGCCACGTCGAAGACACGGAGCGAGGCTCCGGGCCCGCGCGGGCCCGGGCACCCGTCCGGATGCCGGCATCGCGTGTCGCCCCGCGGGCCCGGCACGATCGAAGGTGGTGGGAGATGTCCCGTTCACGGCTCGTCGTGGCGGTCACGCTGCTCGGTCTCCTGGGGGCGCTCGTCGGCCTGTCGCCGGCGCGCGCGGAGGAGGACCACACCAGCTACGACCACGCGGTCGAGAGCGCCGACGGGACCCAGATCTGGGTCACCGTCTACCGGCCCGCCGGCGCCAGCGTCGAGGACCCGGTGCCGGTCATCCTGCACTCGCACGGGTGGGGCGGGACCCGGACCTCGAGTCCCGGTGCCTTCCAGCGCGAGCTCGACCGGGGGTTCGGCGTCGTCAGCATCGATCAGCGCGGACACGGCCAGACCGGTGGCACCGCCCACGTCCAGGACCCCGAGCGTGAGGGCCGTGACGTGATCGCGGTGATCGACTACGTCGCGGGTCTCGACTGGGTGATGAGGGACGAGGCGAGCGACGACGGGGTCGACGGCGGCGCGTCGCTGCCGGAGCGTGCCGCGGATCGTGCCCGGGAGCGGGCCCGCGGCCTCTTCGGCGGGGACGACGCGGACGAGCCCGCGCCGGGCGACGACCCCGTCCTGTTCGCGATCGGTGGCAGCTACGGGGGCGGCTACCAGTTCATCGGCGCCCTGACCGAGCTGCGCGAGACCGGCCGCACGCGCTTCGACGCGCTGGCGCCGGAGATCACCTGGTACGACCTGTCGGACTCGCTCGCCCCGGAGGCGGTGACACGCACCGCCTGGGTCACGCTGCTCTACGCGGCCGGGCTCGACATGCACGCGGAGGACATCCACGTCGCGCTCGGCTACGGGGCGGCGACCGGGCAGTGGCCGGACGGCACCGTCCCCGGGATCCCGAACATCGACGAGCGCTTCCGCAACAACAGCCCGGTGACGTTCGTGGAGGAGGACGAGTTGGCGCTCGACATCCCCGTCCTGATCGGGCAGGGGACCAGCGACAACCTGTTCAACCTGAACCAGGGCTGGAAGAACTTCGAGCGGACGCTCACCGACGAGGCCCGCGAGCGCAGCGTCTTCATCGCCTACAACGGCGGTCACGCCCTGCCGAACGTGCTCCCGCCCGGCTACCCGTTCGACGTGCAGACCGGTGGATCCGTCGACCCGTGCTCGCCGGGCGGGTTCGGGAACCTGCGCCTGGACTTCTTCGAGGCGGTGATCGCCGGCGAGGACACGCGTGACCTGGTCGACGGGAACGCCTACACCCTCGCGACCGCCGACGGCGACTGCGTCGCGACCGACTCGCTGGACGATCACCGGGCGATCGACGCCGGGCTCGACGTCCTCGTCGCGCGCACGGCCGTGACCACGACCGGACTCGGGGTGCACCAGAACATCGAGCTGGCCAGCGGACCGCTCACGGTCGCCGGCGTGCCGATGCTCGACGCGGAGGTCACCACCTTCGGTGCTGACCAGCGGGTCTTCTTCGCGCTGTCCGTCGGCGAGACCCCCGCGACCGCCCAGGTGGTCCAGAACAACGTGCTGCCGCTGCGCGAGCTGCTGCCGATCGTCCAGGAGGACCGCACCATCGAGCTCCCGGGCCTGGCGGTCGACGTCCCCGAGGGCGAGAACCTCTACCTCACCGTCAGCCCCGTCTCCGACCTGTCGTTCGGCCACGGCAGCGTGCGCACGCCCGGCGCGGTGCTGCTCCAGGACCTCACGGTCCACGTCCCGATCCTGGAGTGAGCCGGCAGCCGGTGGGCACGGGACGCGCGGGCCGCTCGACCC
>CAZADJ010000096.1:0-3151 GCA_964483845.1 uncultured Actinomycetota bacterium
TCGCTCGCGACCAGCGCCTTGCCCTTGTGGTGCACGTCGAGCATCAACTTGCGGGCGACACCCTCCGAGTACCCGAAGACCTTGCGGAAGACGTACACGACGTACGACATCAGGTTGACGGGGTCGTCCCAGACGATCACGTCCCAGGGTCCCTCGGGGGTGACGTCGGCCCCGGTGTCGACGTCGGGGTCGATCGTCGGCGCGGTCGCCGGACCCGAAGCCCACGCGGTGCGGGTCACGGCACCGACCACCGGAGGCTGGACCGCGACGGTCGCGACGTGCCGCGACCCCACCGGTCCGGCCGGACGGAGCGACGACACCACACGTGACCCGCGGTCAACGCCGGCGACGCCGCTGACGGCGCTGGTGGCGCATGTCGCGCTGGATGCGCTCCAGCTGGTCCCACGTCGGCGGGGCCCCGCCCGTGACCACGCGGCCCGCCGGGTTGTCCTCCGGTGCCCGCTCGAGGATCCGCACCGACGTCGCCTGGGGTCCGTCGTCGGTCTTGGTCAGGTCGTACTCGACGACGTCACCCGGCCGGAGGGTGGCACCGTCCTCGACCTCGGACGAGTGGACGAAGATGTCACGACCACCCTCGAGGGGCTGGAGGAACCCGTAGTTGCGCTCCTCGTCGAAGACCTTCACCCGGCCGGACGACCGCGACGGATCCGGCTCCACCTCGTCATCCTGATCCCCGTCGTCCGTGGCGGCCTCGGCCTCCCCGTCGCCCGCGGCCTGGTCGGAGTCATCGGCATCGCCGGCAGCGTCGTCGTCCGAGTCGTCCGCGGTCCCCTCGCTCGGCTCGTCAGTGGCCCGCTCGGCGTCCTCGCCCCCACCGGCGTCCTCGCCGTCACCGTCGTCGGTGTCCCCGTCGGTCGATCCGGTCGGCTCGTCGGTCCTCCCCGGTGCACCGGTGTCGTCCGTCGCGTGGTCGCCGGTGTCCACCTCGGGGTCGGCGGCGTCCGTCTCGGCCGGTGGCTCGTCGGGCGACTCCCCCGCTGACGGCTCGGCATCGGTGGTGCGTGGCTCTGCGGTGTCTGACACGTTGGTCCCTGGTTCCTTGTCGGTATCGGTATCGGTCACGGTCGGCGGCGGTGACGTTCGGCGTCGGCGGCGGCCCGCCGGTCACGGCCCTCCCGCACAGCCGACCGTCGCGCCCGGCCGCACGGCCACCGCTGCGGGTTCCGGGCGGAGGGTACGCGTGGTCGTGCCGTTCGTACCCAGAGCGTACGGGTAGAAGCGTACGGGGACCGCACCCGAGCCGCCGCTCCGGTCACCCGCCGCGGAGGCGGGCGTGCTCCTGCTCGCACTCCTCGACGTACGCCGACGCGGCCTCCAACCGCGCCGGGAGCCGCTCCAGCTCGCCGTCGATCGCCTCCAGCCGCGCCTTCAGGGCCTTGGAGACCCCCGCGTCGGTGTGCGCGATGCGTCGTCGCAGCCCCGGAGCGACGTGCGCGTCCAGGGCGTCACCGTCGGCGACGAACCGGTGGATGCGACGCTGTTCGGCCTCGAGGAACTCCCCGTAGCGGTGCAGCGCGGTGACCTCCTCGCGTGCCCGCAGCAGCGCGAAGTAGGCCGCCTCCGCCTCGTCGCGACCGACACGTCCCATCAGCCCTCCATCGACTCGGCGCGTCGCTTGAGCTCGCCGAGGCCGGTCTCCATGATCCGCTTCTGCGCCCGCTTCTTCATGAAGCCCGGCACCGGGATCGCGAGATCGGCCTCCAGCGTGTAGCGCACGTGGGTACGCCCCCCACCCTCGTCGCTCAGCGCGTACTCCCCGTCGAGCTTGGTGATCTGCTCCCCCTCGACCAGCGTCCACGTCAGGCGGAGGTCGTCGTGGTACTCGTAGGCGAGGACGTAGTCCACGTCCATCACGCGCGCGTCGACGTGGTACCAGACCCTCGTCCCACGACCCTCGTCGTCGGTCTCGCGGACCTCGGCGTCCTCCATGTCGTCGACCCACTCCGGGTAGGCCTCGTAGTCGGTGATGATCCCCATGATCGTCTCCGGGGAGGCCTCGATCACGGTCTCCTGGCTGGCTCGTTCGGCCATCACCCCTCCGTTGTCGTCGACGGGTGGTGGACCTGCGTGCGGGACACCGGCACCGACGCTCCGCACGCACGGCCACGCGGTCGGGCGTGAGGGTAGCCGTGCACCACGGAGGCGTTCGTCACCGCGGAGGCGTGGCTCCGCGACACGTGGCTCGGTGAGCGCGCTACGTGGCGGTCGTGCCGCCCCCGTCGGCGCCACCGTCGGCCGCCTCGTCGCGGAGCCGGTCGACGGCCGCCTCCAGCTGCCGCAGCGAGCGTACGTCGCGGCGCAGGGAGCGGCGCAACCGGTCGAGCTCACGGGTCGCGGGCCCGAGGACATCGGGCCCGTCCCCCTCCCAGGCCGGACAGAGGCCGCGGAAGTCGCACCAGCCGCAGAGACGGTTCGGGGTCGGCTCGAAGCGCTCGGCACGGATCGCCTCGGCGACCCGCACGACCTCGGCGCGCGCAGCGTCGAGGTCGATCTCCTCGATCGGGACGCTGATGCGCACGCCCGCGACGACGAAATCGAGGGTGACGACCGCGGGGAGCCGCCCGTACAGGTGCTCGCACGCCAGCGCGTAGAGCGCGAGCTGCAGGGAGCGACGCACGGCGGCCCGGTCGCGGACCCGCTTCGAGGTCTTGTAGTCGATCACCTCGAGCGACCCGTCCTCGTGGACGTCCACCCGGTCGATCGACCCCACGACCACGGCGTCGTCGCCGAACGGGACCTCGAACCACTTCTCCACGTCGGCCGGCAGCCGGAAGCCGGGCGCCTCCCGCTCGTGGAAGCGACGCAGCACCCCCTGTCCGTGGCGGTACCAGGACAGCTGCTCGTCGCGGGACATCTCCTCGAACCCGGTGGTGTCCCACCCCTCGTAGAGGTAGGACAGGAGCTCGTCCTCGGTGGGCGGCTCGGGGAGCTTGCGGTCGTAGTAACGCTCCAGCGCCGTGTGGATCGACGACCCGAACGACAGGTGCGGACTCGGCTCGGTCGGGAGCCCGTCGACGTACTGGTAGCGGAACTGAGCCGGGCATCGCCCGTAGGTGTCGATGCGCGAGTACGACAGCCGGACGCGACCCTCCTCGTCGATCAGCGGGGGCCTCGTCGGCTCGATCTGCTC
>CAZADJ010000096.1:3251-9694 GCA_964483845.1 uncultured Actinomycetota bacterium
ATGCCGGTCTGGGTCGTCGTCTCCATCACCTGCCGAGCGTAGCGACGGGGTGTGACATCTCCGTCGAGGTCGTGCCGACCCGGCGCGGTCGCGTCCGGCCGGAGCGGCTCGGGCTCGACTCCGGCTCGGGTCCAGCTCAACCCCGGTCGCCGTGCAGCAGCGCGAGCACCTGGTCGTGCAGCCGGCCGTTCGAGGAGATCGCGCTCCCGTTCTCGTCGGTCTCGACGCCCGCCAGATCGGTGAAGCGCCCGCCGGCCGCCTCCACGACCACGCGCGGTGCGGCGAGGTCCCACCGGTTGACCTCGGCCTCGAGCGCCACGTCCAGCGCCCCCGACGCGACCAGGCAGTGCTGCCAGAAGTCGCCGAAGCCGCGTTGGCGGGCGGTGGCCGTCGCGAACCGGCCCACGGCCCCGAACCACCCCCCGGCAGAGAAGTAGTTGAGCCCGCCGAAGGAGACCTGCGCCTCCTCGAGGCTCGTGGTCGCGCTCACACGTATCTCGCGGCCGTCCTGGTGCGCCGGCCCGCCGACGACCCCGTCCCACCTCGTGCCCAGAGCCGGCGCCGAGACGACGGCGGCCACGCCCCGGTCCCCGACGGTCAGCGCGATCAGGGTCGCGAACGCCGGGACCCCGCGCACGAAGTTCTTGGTCGCGTCGATCGGGTCGATGAACCAGGTCGGCGCGCCGTCGGGGCCGTCGCGCCCGCCCTCCTCGCCGACGACCGCGTGCTCCGGCCGACGGGTCCGGATCTCACGCCGCAACGCCTGTTCCACCGCGAGGTCCGTCGCGGTGACGGGTGACCCGTCGGCCTTGTCTGTCGTGTCCACGCCGCCGGCCCCGAGGCCCGCGTGGTACGCCGGCAGCGTGATGCCGTCGGCGATGTCGGCGAGCTCGTGGGCGAGCCGCAGCGCGTCCGCCGCGCGGGCGCGCTCGGAGGTCACCAGTCGAAGGACATGTCGTCGAAGCGCATGATGATGTCGTTGGGCTGCACCGTCAGGGTCACCTCGTCGCGGGCGACCCAGAGGGGGATGCACGCACCCTGCCCAGCGTGCCCCATGAGGCAGACGAGCACCTCGCCGTCCTCGTTCAGCCCGACGATCTGCCGTGCGTAGGAGAGCAGCTCCATGAAGTCGGCGTTGCCGGCGCGACGCTTCATGTACTCCTGCGCCCAGCGTGATTCGGCCTTCCCGAAGTTCACCAGCACCTGTCCCGGCGACAGGGTCGTCAGGCTCGACAGGCTGCGGATACGCCCCTTGACCGGCTTGTCCTGTTTGGCGGTCTTGCCGAGGCGGATCGCCGACGACGGCTCGCTGAGCTCGCCGGGGAGGTCCTCGAGGTCGTAGTTCCCGGCCGCCTGCGCCGCCTTCTGCCGCTCGACGGGGATCTGGACCTCGACCTTGGACTTGCTCTTCGCCACGTTCGAGCCTCCTGTGAGCGTGCGACGGACCGCCGGCCACGGTCCGCGGTTCACACCGGGAGACGGGCGCGGGTCCGTCGACAGGGTACGGACGTATCGCCGCCCGGCACGGTGGGGCTGGCGCCCCCAACGGGATTCGAACCCGTGTCACCGCCTTGAAAGGGCGGGATCCTGGACCGCTGGACGATGGGGGCTGACGACGGACCGAGGCTACCCGACCGCGCCCGGACCGAGGCCGGGGCCCCCCGCGCGGACCGATCGCGGGTGACGGCCCGGAGCACGACCGCCCCGCACGCCCCAGACCAGCACCCGCCAGATCGCCTCGAACACGATGGCCCGGCTGATCTTGCTCGCACCCACCCGCCGCTCCACGAACGTGATCGGCACCTCGGCGACGCTGAAACCCGCCCGCCAGGCACGGAGCACCCCCTCGATCTGGAACGCGTAGCCCTCGGAACGCATCGAGGCGACGTCGATCTCCTCGAGGACCTCCCGCCGGAACGCACGGAACCCGCTGGTCGCGTCGCGCACCGGCAGACCGGTGACCACGCTGACGTAGCGGTTGCCCGCCCGCGACAGCAGGCGGCGGACCCACGACCAGTTCCGGGTCCGTCCCCCCGCCACGTAGCGGCTGCCCACCACGAGATCCGCCCGTGCGGTGGATGCGATCAGCTCCGGCAGGTGCCGTGGGTCGTGCGAGAGGTCGGCGTCCATCTCGACGAACACCTCGTGGTCGCGCTCGAGCCCCCAGGTGAAGCCGTCCCGGTAGGCCGAGCCGAGACCCCGCTTGGCGCCGCGGTGGAGCACGTGGACGCGCTCGTCGACGGCCGTGCGACGCTCGACGAGCGCACCGGTCCCGTCCGGGGACGCGTCGTCGACGACGAGCACGTGCGCACCGTCGGTCACCGCGAAGATCCCGTCGATCAGCTGCTCGATCGTGTCCACCTCGTCGTAGGTCGGCACGATCACCAGCACGGCCGCGTCCCGCCCGGTCACGCCCGATCCGTCCGGCCGCCCGCCCCGGCCGCCGTCCCGCGGCCCCCCAGCGCGGCGATCGCGGCGGCGGCGATCAGCGCCAGCGCGATCCACCGCGCGGCGGTGCCGGTGACGTCACCGATCTGGAGGTAGGTGGTCCCGGCGGTGACGACCGGCACGTCCGCCCGGATGCTCGCGAGCTCGAACAGCCCCGTGCGCTCCTGGACCCGTCCGTCGGGGTCGATCAGCGCCGAGGTGCCCGACAGCGCCGCGTGCGCCACCCACCGCCCGGTCTCCACTGCGCGGAGACGGCTCTGGTTGACGTGCTGGGCCGGTTCGGCCGACCGTCCGAACGACGCGTCGTTCGTCGCCGCCACGACCAGCCCGGCGTCCCCGGCCAGGACGTGGCTCCGCAGCAGATCCCCGAACAGGGTCTCGAAGCAGATCAGAGGCGCGACCTCGACCGCGGAGGTCCGGATGGTCGCGGGACCGGTGCCCGGGACGCCGTCGCGCGGCACCGCCCCGACCGCCGGCAGCGCCTCGAGCACGTGGCGCCAGGGGATGTACTCGCCGAAGGGCACGTAGCGCCGCTTCGTGTACCGATCGGCCACCTCGCCCTCCTGGTCGAGGAGCAGCAGGGTGTTCTCGAACTCGCCCGCGGGGTCCGGCCCGTCCAGGACCGCCCCGACGATCAGGTCGCCGCCGGCGGCCGCAGCGCCCTCCGGGAGGTAGGGGGCCAGGTACGCGCCGCTGCCCCAGGGGTCGCGGTCGATCGCGCTCTCCGGCCAGATGGTGAGGTCCGGCTCACCATGCTCGTCGACGGAGCGCCTCGTGACCGCGAGCATCCGCTCGGCGATCGCGATCTGGCGCTCGCGGGCCGTTCCCAGCCGGTGCTCGAGGTCGTTGCCCTGCACCATCAGGACGTCGACGGTCCGACCGTCGTCCGGCGGCGCCTCCGGGGCGGTGACCACCGCGAGGACGGCCACGACCACGAACCCGGCCAGCGCCGGTGCGCCGGCCAGCAGGCGCCCGACACGAGCGCCGCTGGCGACCCACGTGCGGTGGCCGCCGACGAACAGCAGCGTCCCGAGCAGAGCGACCACGAGGTTCAGGCCGTTGGCCCCCACGACGCGTGCCAGCGGGAGCAGCACCGTCTCCACCTGGGCGTCCGCGAAGCTACCCCACCCGAATCCGGTGAAGGGCACCCGGTTGCGCCACGCCTCGATCCCGGTCCAGACGAGCGGGGCGACCGCGACCACCCACGGGGAACGCACCCACGGGGCGATGGCGGCGGCCGCGAGCGCGTGCCACAGGGCGAGGAAAGCGGCGAGGAGGATCCACGCGCCGTAGGCCGCGACCGCTCCGGCGGCACCGCCGACCGAGATCGTGATCCAGTGCAGCAGCGGCAGGAACGTCCCGAGCCCCGTCGCGTAGCCCACCGCCGCCGGGAGCCACGACCTCGGAGGCGTCCCGGCCCGCCCCGGCGTGGTGGCGATCAGCAGCCCGACGAGCAGGAGCGGGAGGACGAGTAGTGCGCTGTACCCGGTCCCCAACGGGGGGTGGGCCGCGGCCCCGGCGAGTCCGCTCAGCAGGCCAGCGGCGAGCGCCAGGCCGCGTCGTCGCCCGCGCGTCAGACGCAGTCGACGCAGAGGGAGCGCTTCGCGTCGGCGAGCTGGGTCGGTCCCTTGGCGAGGTAGCACGACGCGCAGATGAACTCCCCTTCACGGAGGCCTTCGTCCCCGTCGTCCTCGTCGTCCTCGTCGAGGATCACATCCGGTTCGTCGGACACGTCGTCGGCGTCCTCGACGTCGCCGGCGTCGGCGTCGATGTCGGCGACGGTCACGACCTCGTCGGGATCTCCGGCCGGCTCGGGCTCGAGCACGGCGGCTCCGTCATCGCCGAAGTCGTCGTCGAGCTCGGCGGCCTCGAGCTCCTCGAAGCTCTCCTCGAACTCCGCCTCGTCGGGCTCGACGTCGTCCAGGTCGAGCTCGTCCTCGTCCCCCACGTCCAGCTCGATCTCTCCGACGTCGCTCACCGTACCCTCCCCGTCGACGGGGCCGCGTTGTAGCACCGACCCCGCGGGCCCGCAACCGACCTCCGCGCCGCCCGGTCGCCGTCAACGCCCCTCCCCGCGGCCGGTGAGCCACCCCGGCGGCGGGACCGAACCGGCCCTGCAACGACCGGAGGCCCCGGCGGTACCGGAGCCTCCTGCCGTGATCGATCGGGGCACCGTTGGTGCCGCGGCGGCCTGCTCGGCCGCATCGCGTTTTCTACTGAGCGCCCCACCGATCCGAGCTCTCGCCCGAGCTCATGCCAACGACGGCGAGCATGGCGAGGGGCTCGCGTGGCGTCAAGGGAAGACCCGCATCGGGTCCGCTCGGCGCGCACAGCGCGCAGCCACCGGACGCCCGCCCGTCACCCGTTCGGTCGCGGGTCGCCGGGCTCGTCGTCCCAGGCCGGCAGCGGCGCGTCGCCGTGGGCGACCCGCCCCCGCACGATGGTGAGCACGCAGCGTGTCCCCCGTGGGTCGTCCGCCCGGTAGGGGTCGCCCTCCCAGACCGCGAGGTCGGCGCGCAGACCTGCGCGGATCGGGCCCGCCACGCGTTCCTGGCGTGCGGCGTGCCGCCCCCCGAGGCAGTGCGCGCTCACCGCCTCGAGCCGCGACAGCTCGTGCTCGGCGAGCCGACGTCGCTCGGCCGCGACGACCGCGCCCCAGGGGTCCATGGGGGTCACGTTCGTGTCCGAGCCGAAGGCGAGCGCGACGCCGTGGTCGGCCAGCGCCCGGAAGGGGTTGGTCAGCGCGGCGCGCTCGTCGAGGCGCTGCAGGTACATCCCGTCGGCATCGCCCCACCGCTGCTCGAAGACCGGCTGCACGCTGGCGACGAGGCCGAGGTCGGCGAGCTCCGGGAGCAGCTCGGGGGGGACGACCTCGAGGTGCTCGATGCGGTGGCGCAGCCGGCGCGTCTCGCCGTCGAGGTAGTCGGGCAGATCCGCCTCGACGGAGCGCCAGCACCGCACCGCCTGTCGGATCGCCTCGTCGCCGATGGCGTGCACCCCGATCTGGATCCCGGCGAGCGTCCCCTCGCGCATGAACTCGACCAGCTCCTCGTCGTCGACGTAGAGGTGGCCGGTGCCCTCGTGGTCCGCGTACGGCTCGCAGAGGGCCGCCGTGTGCGAGCCCAGCGAGCCGTCGAGGTACAGGTCCCCGCCCGCCTGTCTCAGGTCGCGCTCCGCCGCGAACCCGAGGTCCATGGCGCCCCAGTAGCAGACCACCTCGATCGGCCAGCGCCCCAGCAGCCACGCGTCGAAGTCCGCCGGTCCCATGATGTCCGGTCCGCCCATCTCGTGGACCGACGCGATGCCGAGGGCCGCGGCGTTAGCCGCGGCGACATCACGGGAGGCCGCGAGCTCCTGCTCGGACATCGCCCCGATCGCCCACCGCCGCGCGATGTGGTGCGCCTCCCGCTTCAGCACGCCGGTGGGGACGCCGTGCGCGTCGCGCTCCACACCGTCGGCGCGCGCGAGCGGCGCCGCCCCGAGCGTCGACCGGTCGACCAGGCACGAGTGCACGTCGGTCCGGGTGAGGTACACGGCGACGCCCGGGCACGCCTCGTCGAGCTCGTCCGCGGAGGGCAGCTCGTCGGGGAAGCGGTGATCGTCGTAGCCGTGACCCCACACGACCCGACCGGTCGTCACCTGCGCGTACGACCGCACCGCGTCGAGCAGCTCCGCCCCGCTGCGGATCCCCGACAGGTCGAGGCCACGGAGCTGGCTGCCGGTCGGGGTGAGGTGCACGTGGGCGTCCACGAACGCCGGCCCGATCGTGCACCCCGGCAGATCGTGCCGGTACGCGTGGGGCGGCGCGGCCTCGGGGTCGTCACCGACCCAAACGACCCGCGATCCCCGCACGACGAGGGCCCGCGCCTCGGCCCGACCCCGTCCCAGCGTCACGATCCGGTCCGCGACGAGCATCGTCCCCCGCGTGGCGCCCCGTGCGCTCATCCGCCGATCCCCACGAGCATCTGGGGGAGCACGATCACGAGCGTCCCGAG
>CAZADJ010000097.1:0-4942 GCA_964483845.1 uncultured Actinomycetota bacterium
TCGCCGACCGGCTCGCCGACGTCGTGGCCGACCGCCTCGGCACGTAGCGGGCGCAGCCGCAGCCGGCGTTGGGCACCGAGGTCAGGCGCCACCACGGCTGACCGGTCCCGAGCTCCACCACCGCGGCTGCCCGCTCGCGGATGAACGCTGCTCAGGTCCCGCCACCGGGTGCTGAGCAGCATCCATCGTGTCGCGGTGAGGGTGGCGGAGAGCTCTCCACAGGCGGGCGGTCGCGGGGCGTGACACGTCGGTCGGGAGCGGGGACGGTGGGACCATGGCTCTCGAGATCCGTGTCGCGACGAACCGGCTCGCGCGGCGGCAGCACGGGGCCGTTGCGCGCCGGCAGTTGCTGGAGCTCGGGGTCTCCGCGTCGACCATCGGCAGGTGGAGGCGGCGTGGCGTGCTGGAGCCGATCCACCCCGGCGTGTACGGCGTCGGACACGCGGAGGGCACCGAACGCCGGGCGGTCGTCGCCGCGGTCCTCGCCGTGGGTGACGGTGCCGTCGCATCGCACGTCACCGCGGCCGCCCTGTGGCGACTCGGTGACCTCGATCTCGCACCCCCGCACCACGTGACCGCGGCGAGGCGCTGTCAGAAGGAGTTGGACGGGGTCCGCGTACACCACTCGACCCTCGACCGCCGTGACCGGACGACGCTCGGGCGGATCCCGGTCACGATGGTGCCGCGGAGCGTCATCGACACCTCCGGGGAGCTCGTCGACCAGGAGGACGTCGACGATCTGGTCCTGGAGGCGATCCGCATCGGTCGGGCGACGCCCGGAGCGTTCGAGGCGTCGCTCACCCGTGCGGGTGCGATCCCCGGCGCCGGCGCGGTGCGTCGTAGTCTCGCGCGGTTCGATCCGGAGCACGCACGTCGGCTCATGTCGCGGATCGAGACCCGCGGGCTCGTCGCCTTCCGGGATGCTGGCCTCCCGCGTCCGAGCGTCAACCGCTGCCTCACCGACGGGACCGGCGCGCTCGTCGCGAAGGTTGACTTCTCCTGGCTCGACGGGCGCGTGATCGTCGAGATTGACGGGCTGCGGTTCCACTCGTCCGCTCGTCAGAAGCGCTACGACGACGCCCGCCAGAACGAACTGGTCCTGTCGGGGAGGATCGTCCTCCGTTTCAGCATCGCCGACCTCGACGACCCGGAACGGGTCGTGGCGCAGATCCGGCGTGCGCTGGAGCTCGTCCGCTCGCGGTGAGACGGTGGCCGACGGACACCGGGCGACCCGGGAACCGGGCAGCGATCAGTCTCCGGTGAGGCCGGAGGTCCGGTCCGGGTAGCGGTGAGTCGGTCGAGCCGGAGGTCTGGTCCGGGGCCGGGTCAGTCGGCCGAGCCGAAGGTCTGGAGGATGGCCCAGAAGTTCTCCGCGAGCCGCTCGGGCGGCACCTGGTACCAGGCACCGCCGAGGATGAGGTGGTCGACCCGCTCGCGGTACTCGGCGAGCTGTTCGCGCACCTCGTCGGGCGTCCCGGCGACCGCGTAGCGCTCCACCGCGCGGTCGGGGACCGCATCCACGAGCGTCTCGAGGTCGCCCGTCTTCCACGCCTCGCGGAGCTGCCCGGTGAGCTCGCCGTCGCCGTACGACTCGAAGACCGGCTTGTAGTTCGGGGTGGTGCCGTAGAAGCCGATCTGCTGCTTGGCCTCGCGGACCGCCACCTCCCGGTCGTCGCTGATGCAGAGGATCACGCCGGTCGAGACGGTGAAGTCCTCCCGGTCGCGTCCCGCCTCGTCCAGGGCCTCCTCGATGCGGGGCACGACGTCGTCGTCGAGGTAGGCGAGCGACGTGAACGGGTGCCCGTGGATGCCGTCGGCGTGGGTGGCGGCCGCCTTCGTCATGAGCGGGCCGACGGCGGCGACGAAGATCCGCGGGTCGTCGAGGTCCCCGCCCTCGAACGGCTCGCCGAGGCCCGGGTGGACGACGCGGTAGATCTCCCCCTCGAACCCGGCGTCCTCGACGGAGGCGCCCCGGTTCATGGCCCAGACCGCGCGCATCGCCAGCACGTACTCGGCCATGCGCTTGGCGGGCTGGCTGAAGTCCGAGGAGAAGCGGTCGTTGATGATCCGACGCACCTGGCTGCCCAGACCGATGGCGAAGCGTCCCCCGGTCAGGACGTTGAGGTCCCAGGCGGCCATCGCGGTGATGGCCGGGGAGCGGGGGAAGGCCAGGCTGATGTTCGTCCCGACGTCGACCCGGTCGGTGGCCTGGCCGACCACCGCCGCCTGGACCAGCGACTCCTGGTTGGTCTCCGCGACCCAGACCGCCTCCAGGCCGTGGGCCTCCACCTGCTCCGCGAGCCCCGGGAGGAACCCGTAGGGGCCGGCCACGGCGGCACCCAGCGTCGCTGTCATCGGACCTCTCCTCACCCTCGGCGCACGCGCACGCCCCGCGCACCGTAGCCGTGGACGCGCGGGGCGCCCTACCATCGCAGCATGTCCGGTGGCCCGTCACGGATACTCGTCGTGGAGGACGACGCCTCGGTGCGCGAGGGGCTCGCCTCTTCGCTCGGCGCCGAGGGCTTCGAGGTGCACACGCTCACCGACGGCGACGGTTTCGAGGCCACGCTGGACACCTTCCGCCCGGACCTCGCGATCCTCGACATCCGCCTCCCGTCGGAGCGCAACGGGATCGACCTCGCCCGTGCGCTCCGCAACCGCGACGACCTCCCCATCCTGTTCCTGACCGCGGTCGACGGCGTCGACGACCGCGTCGCCGGGCTCGAAGCCGGCGGCGACGACTACGTCATCAAGCCGTTCGCGATGGCCGAGGTGCTGGCGCGTGTCCGCGCCCTGCTCCGCCGGGCCGGGCGTCTCCACTCCCGGATCATCGAGGTCGGCGACGTGGTGATCGACGAGCGCTCCCGACTGGCTCACCGCGCCGGCCGGGAGCTCGACCTCACCCCCACCGAGTACGAGCTGCTCACCGTGCTCGCGGCCAACGTCGGGGAGGTGCTGTCCAAGACCCGCCTGCTCTCGCTGGTCTGGGAGTTCGACGCGTACGACGACAACCTCGTCGAGGTGCACGTCAGCGCGCTCCGGCGCAAGCTCGAGGAGCACGGCCCGAGGATCATCCACACGGTCCGTGGCGCCGGCTACGTCCTGCGAGCCGACCCGTGAGCCGCGAGGACCGCCGCGCCCGCCAGCCGGACGACCGGGACGAGCCCGTCCCCGGGGCGGAGGCGGCCACCCTCGACCTCGACGTCCGGTACTCGGTGCGGCGTCGCGTCGCGATCGGTGGCTTCGCGATCATCGCGGTGCTGGTCCTGGCCCTGGACCTGTTCATCTACCTCAGCCTCCGCGACCAGCTCGAGGGCGATCTGCGCCGGGTGCTGGTCTCCCGGGCCACCTTCGCGGTGGAGCTCGCCCGCGAGCTCGATCCCCCGGAGGTGCAGGACCGCCTGCGGGCGCAGGGCATCCGTGCGGAGATCGACGGCTTCGGCGACACCGTGTTCGCCTCGGAGCCGGCCGCGATCCGCTTCGAGGGGCTGCCCCCGCCCGGCTCGGACTACGCCGAGGAGCAGAACCTCGTCGGGTACGCGACCCCCCTCCCGCAGGGCGGACGCGTGATCGTGTACGCCTCGAAGGAGGGGGTCGACCAGACGCTGCGGCGCGTGCTGGTCATCGCCGGCATCGGGACCGGCGGGGTGCTCGTCGTCGCGGCCCTGACCCTGTGGCGTATGGCCGGGCTGGCTCTACGGCCGCTGGAGAAGATCGCGGTGACCGCCCAGCGGATCGCGGGGGGTCGCCGGCTCGAGCGACTCACGGTGGACCACCGCGACCCCGAGCTGCGTCAGGTTGCGCAGGCGTTCAACGGCATGATCGACGCGCTCGAGGAGGCGGTCGAGGACGCGCGCTCCGCGGAGGCCCGCAGCCAGCGCTTCCTGGCCGACGCCGCCCACCAGCTGCGCACGCCGGTCGCGGCGATGCGCGCGTCGGTGGACGCCCTGATCCGCGAGCGCGACAGCGTCGAGCGCGAGCGGCTGCTGGACAACCTCCTGCGGGAGACCGCGCGGGTCAGCCGCCTGGTCGCGTCGCTGCTGCGCATCGCGCGCCTGGACCGCGGGGAGACCGCCGAGCGGGAACCGGTCGCGGTCACGGACCTCGTGGCGGACGAGGTGGGGCGGGCCAGGTCGCTCGCACCGCACCTGCGCATCGACCTCGACGTGGACGGGGCGCCCGACGAGCGCCTCCTGATCGGGCGAGCGGCGCTCGGCGACGCCCTGTCCAACCTGCTCGACAACGCCCGGGCGCACGCGGAGTCACGGATCGAGGTGGGTGTCACGACCGAGGCGGACGAGGTGCTGCTGACCGTCGCCGACGACGGTCCGGGCGTGGAGCCGGGCGCCGAGGAGCGCGTCTTCGAGCGGTTCGTCAGCTACGACGGTGGGGGCTCGGGGCTCGGGCTGCCGATCGCGCGGAGCGTCGTGCGTGCCCACGGGGGTGACGTGCGCCTCGAGGACGGCGCGTTCGTCATCCGGCTCCCCCGTGCAAGCGCAGCGGCCGACGCGGATGCGTCGGCCGCTGAGCGGGTGTGAGTCCGCCGATCAGGCGTCGTCGGTCTCGTCAGCGGGCTCGTCCATCGGCTCGTCCGCCGGCTCCTCGACCGGGTCGATCGGCTCGTCGTCGACGAGGTCCGGGTCGGCCTCACAGGCCATCCCGAAGGTCGCCAGCGTGCCGGCGGCCAGGAGCGCGATGATCCGCTTCTTGGTGCTCTTCATGGGGTTCCCCTTCCTTGATGTCGGGTGCGCGGTCGAGTGGAAGTTGCCATCCACGCGCGCCGGGCGCGTTGGCCGTGAGGACAACCGCGGGGGGGTGGCGTTGCGTTCTCGGCGGTTCTGGGGCGCATCGCCGTCGGATCCTGGGTCTCTGAAGAGTCGCTGAAGATGGACCGCACACGGGCCTCGCGACGGTCCACGACCGGGACGGCGGATCCGGGAGG
>CAZADJ010000097.1:5042-9563 GCA_964483845.1 uncultured Actinomycetota bacterium
CCGGGACGGCGGATCCGGGAGGTGGTCGCACGGACCGGCGGTGCCGGCTGCCGGAGCCCGGCTGCTTGTAGCCTGGAGCGACGGTCGACGGACGGTTCGGGTATGTGCGGCATCATCGGTGTGACCGGTCGTGACGACGCGGTCGACGTCGTCGTGCGGGGCCTCGCGCGGCTGGAGTACCGCGGCTACGACTCCGCGGGGGTCGTCGTCGAGGACGCCCACGACCTGAAGGTCGTGAAGCGCGAGGGGAAGCTCTCCGAGCTGCGGACCGCGCTCGAGGGCCAGCGGCTCGACGGCCCCACCGGGTTGGGCCACACGCGCTGGGCGACCCACGGGGCGCCGAGCGACCGCAACGCCCACCCACACCTCGATCCCACGGGTCGGGTCGCCGTGGTCCACAACGGCATCATCGAGAACTACGAGGCGTTGAAGGCCGGGCTCTCCGAGCGCTCCTACGCCTCCGAGACGGACACGGAGGTCGTCGCGCACCTCGTCGCGGAGGCCTACGACCAGGACGACGGGGCCGGTGACGGGCTGCTCGAGGCGGTGCGCCGGGTGCTGCCCCGCATCCAGGGCGCGTTCTCGCTCTGCTTCGTGCACGCCGACGAGCCGGGGGTGATCGTCGTCGCGCGCCGCGAGACCCCGCTGCTGGTGGCGCACGCCGACGGGGTGTCGTACTGCGCCTCGGACGCGGCCGCGTTGGTCGAGCACACGAAGGATGTCGCGGCGCTGCTCGACGACCAGGTCGCCCGCCTGACGCCGGACGGGGTGGAGGTCGTCGATCTCGACGGCGCTCCGGCCGACCCGCACGCCTACACGGTCGACTGGGACGTCGAGGCGGCGGAGAAGCAGGGCTACGACCACTTCATGCTGAAGGAGATCCACGAGCAGCCCCGGGCGATCGCGGACACGCTGCGCAGCCGCCTCGGCGGCGACCGGCTCGAGCTCGACTCGCTCAGCATCGACGAGGACGAGTTCGCGCGGCTCGACAAGGTGTTCGTGGTGGCGTGCGGGACCTCGCTGTACGCGGGGATGCTCGCCAAGCTCGCGATCGAGCACTGGGCGGGGATCCCGGTCGAGGTGGAGGTCGCGAGCGAGTTCCGCTACCGGGACCCGATCCTGTCCGAGCACACGCTGGTGGTCGCGATCAGCCAGTCGGGCGAGACCATCGACACGCTTGCCGCGGTCAGCCACGCCCGCGACCAGCGCGCGAAGATCGCGGCGGTCACCAACGTCGTGGGCTCGACGCTGGCGCGGGAGGCCGACGCGGTGCTGTACACACGCGCGGGCCCGGAGATCGGCGTCGCCGCCTCGAAGACCTTCACCACCCAGCTCGTCGGGGTGAACCTGTTGGCGTTGTACCTGGCGCAGATCCGCCGGTCGCTGTGGCCGGACGAGATCGCCGATCAGCTCGAGCGCTTCCGCAAGCTGCCGAGCCAGGTCGAGGAGGTGCTGGCCGCCGACGAGCAGCTCGCGGAGCTCGCGGACCGCTTCCACGACACGGCGTACACGATGTTCATCGGACGGCACGCCGGGTTGGCGATCGCCTACGAGGGCGCGCTGAAGCTGAAGGAGATCTCCTACCTCCACGCCGAGGCGTTCCCCGCCGGCGAGATGAAGCACGGGCCGATCGCGCTGATCGAGGGGGGGAGCCTCGTCGTGGCGATCGCGCCCCGGGGCCACGTCTTCTCCAAGATGGTCTCCAACATCCAGGAGGTGAAGGCGCGGGGCGCGAAGGTGCTGGCCGTGGGGACCAAGGGTGCGACCTCGGAGCTCGAGGAGCACGCCGATCACATCATCGCGATCCCGGAGGCGCACGAGCTCGTCACGCCGGTGTTCGCCGTCGTGCCGCTGCAGCTGTTCGCCTACCACGTGGCGACGCGGCGGGGCGAGGACGTCGACCAGCCGCGCAACCTCGCCAAGACCGTCACCGTCGAGTAGACCGCGGCCGGGTCCGACTCAGACCGGCGGCCGGCTACCCGATGCGCCGATCCCGTCGCGCCGGACGGCGCCCGCCAGCGCCGCGGCGGTGAGCGCCAGGAGGGCCACTGCCAGGGCCGTGAGCCCCATCGGAGCGCCGGACGCGGACCCGTCCGCGGCGGTGTCGTCGACCGGTCCGCTCGCCGCGCGTGGGGTCCCATCCGTGCCGTCCGGGGCCCCACGGCCCCGATCGGCGCTCCCGGTCGGGGCGCTCGGCTCGAACTCGGGACGTCGGTCCTCGAGGCCCGCGTCGGGGTCGGGCGTCGCCGGGTCGGGGGCTCCGGTCGCGGTCGGGGCCGGGTCGGGTCCACCGGTCGCAGCGTCGTCACCGCCGCTCGGCTCGGAGCCGGAGGCCCCCTCGGCCGGATCCGGTGTGCCGTGCCCGGCGTCCCCGGCGTCGCGGTCCCCGTCGGCCGACCCGCTGCCGCTCCCGCTGCTCCGGGCCGCGGCGCACCGGCTGCCCGCGGCGTCGACCGCGGCCGTCGCGTCGACGATCCCGTGGCCGTGGGTCGTCGAGCGCCGGTCGCGCGCTCCCGACCCGGGCTGGTAGGCGGTCGAGGTGATGAGGTCGATCGCCTCCGCACGGGTGCAGCCCATCCCCAGCAGCAGTGCCGCGACCCCCGAGACGTGGGGCGCGGCCATGGAGGTCCCGGCGTACTCGCGGTAGGTGAGGCTCGACGGGTACCCGGCGCAGCGGGTGTGGCCGTATCCGGCGGGAACGGTGGCGACGACGTCGGAGGCGCACCCGTCCATCGACCCGGCGCCGCCCGGTGCCGCGACCCCGAGGCCGTCGGACTTGATCGGCAGGTTCGCGTACCAGGCGCGGTCACCGGTCCGCGTCGTGGCGGTGACGCAGATGACGCCGGGCTGCCCGGCGGGCTCGTTGCATCCGGCCCCGCCGTGGTCGTTGCCCGCCGAGGCGACGATGATGACCCCGTGGTCGTGCGCGTAGCGGATGGCGTCCTCCACCGGACCGAGATCGCCGACGAGCCGCAGGCTCTGGCCCACTCCGACCGGCCAGGCGAGGCTGAGGTTGACGACGTCGGCGCCGGCATCGACCGAGTACCTGATGCCTCGGGCGAGGTCGCGCATGCGTCCGCCCTCGTCTGTGAGCACCTTGACGGCGAGCAGCCGCGCGGCCGGAGCGAGCCCGGCGATGCCGAGGCCGTTGCCGGTGGTCGCGCCGGCGATCCCGGCGACGTGGGTCCCGTGTGGGCTCGGATCGCCGTCGCCGGTGCGCCAGCCTCCGTCCCCACAGCCGGCGTCGCCGCAGTCGGTGAACGTCCGTCCGCGGACCACCTTCCCCGTCAGGTCCTCGTGACCCAGGTCGATGCCCGAGTCGACGATCGCGATCGTGACACCCTCCGCCCGCGCCGTCGTCCAGGCGCCGGGCGCACGGACCTGGTCGAGCCCCCACTGGTGGTCGTGGAGGGGATCGTCGGGCGCCGACCGGCCGAGCGCGGGGACAGCCGCAGCGACGACCAGGACGGCCGCGAGCGCCCCGACGATCGTCAGGACGCTCGTCCGGTGGGTCGCCATGCTCACCTCCGGTGGGTCGGCGAGCGGTGGGCGGTGGATCGGTCCTCCGCGCGGTCCACCTGAGGGATTCGACACCGGCGGGGGTGGTTCCTGCCGTGGGCGGCCGGATCCGCCACTAACGTGCGCGTCCATGGACGCCGTCGGCCCGCGCACCCCGATCGACGCCGTACCGCTGCTCTCCGCCGAGGAGGCCGCGGACGGTGACCGACGCGCGGTCGAGGCCGGCGCCACCTGGGCGGGGCTGATGGAGCGTGCTGCGGGCCACCTCGCCCGCGGGATCGTGGAGATGGCCGGCTTCGGGTACGGGCTCGAGGTCACCTTCGTCTGCGGCAAGGGCAACAACGGCGGCGACGGCTGGGCCGCAGCCAGGCGTATCCGGGGGGCCGGCGCATCGCCCCGGGTGGTCGCCGTCGACGGGCTCGACGCCGACCTGTCCGAGGAGGCCGCCGACAACCGCCGCCGGTACCTGGCAGCCGGCGGCCGGGCGCACGGCCCCGAGGGGCTCGACGACGCGCTGGAGCGTTGCGACGTCGCCGTCGACTGCCTGCTCGGGACCGGCGCCACCGGTGCGCCGCGCGGCGCTATCGGTGAGGCGACCGGAGCGATCGCCGGGCCGCAGCGCCCGCTGCTGGTCGCCGCCTGCGACGTGCCGACCGGGGTCGACAGCGACGACGGCGCGGTCCCGGGTGTCGCGGTGGACGCCGACCTCACCGTCACCTTCGGAGGGTTGAAGCGCGGGCTGCTGCTCCACCCCGGCGCGACGCGCGCCGGGCGCGTCGTCGTCGGTGATCTCGGCCCCCACTACCGGGCGTCGGGACCGACGTGGACGGCGCTGACCGCGGCCGGTGCCGTGCTCGGTCCACCGGCACCGGACGAGGACAAGCGCTCGCGCGGGGTCGTGCTGATCGTGGCGGGATCGCGCGGGATGGCCGGCGCGGCGATCCTCTGCGCCCGCGGCGCGCTGGCCGCCGGCGTCGGGCTGCTCACCGTCGCGGTCCCCGG
>CAZADJ010000098.1:0-9446 GCA_964483845.1 uncultured Actinomycetota bacterium
GGCACAGTGGTCCGCGTCGCGCCGGGTCCGCCCGGCGTGACGCACGAAGAGAACGAGTGCCAAGAGGCCGACCAGACGATGCGTGGCCCGCCCCCGGGGACGGGGACGGCGCCCGCCGAGGAGGATGCAGTGATGAAGCACCTGACCCAGTCGAAGTTCGCGCGGATGTTCACCGGGCTCGCCGTGTTCGGCGCGATGGCGTTCGGTGCCGTGGCGTGCGAGACCGACGACCCGGCCGTCGAGGATGACCCGGTCGTCGAGGAGGAGCCCGCGGACGAGCCGGCGGACGAGCCGCTCGACGAGGGTGAGGACGACACGCTGGAGGACGACACCGACGACGCCTAACGACGTCTGACGTGAGCCGAGTGGCGGCCTGAGCCGCCGCGAGACGCTCGCCCCCGGGCCGCCGCCCGGGGGCGAACGTCGTGCACGGCCGACGGACGGTCGGTCAGGCCGCGCTTCCCTTCCTCCTACAGGTGTCGTAGGATGTCGGACGGCGCCCTCGCTGACGAGGGACGCCACGCCGGGTGGCGGCGCATGACCGCCTGGGCCCGGTTCACCTGACAACCGACCACACAGGAGGACCACATGCGCAGGAGTTGGCTGCGTCACCTCGCGCTACTCGGGGTGCTGGCGCTCGTTCTCGCTGCCTGTCCCGCAGACGACCCGGAGCCCGACATCGACGATCCGGATGACGTCGAGGAGCCGGCCGACGAACCGGAGGATGGCGAGGCCCTGCGCCTCGGCTACATGCTGCCGGAGACCGGGCCGCTCGCGTTCCTCGGTCCCGCCCAGATCACACCGATCGAGATGGCGGTCGAGGAGGCCAACGGGGCCGGCGGCGTGCTCGGACAGGACGTCGAGCTGCTCGCGGGCGACGAGGCCGGCGACGCCGCGGTCGCCAGCGAGACGGCCGACCGGCTGCTCGCCGACGGCGTGCAGGCGATCGTCGGGGCGGCCGCCTCGGGGATGTCCCTCGCGGTCATCGACCAGATCACCGGCGCGGGCGTGGTGCAGTGCTCCGCGTCGAACACCGCCGGGACCTTCACCGACTACGAGGACGACGGGTTCTACTTCCGCACCGCGCCATCGGATGACATGCAGGGCGTCGCCCTCGCAGAGGTCATCCTCGAGGACGGGCACTTCGACGTCGCACTGCTCGCACGAGCGGATGACTACGGCGTCGGTCTGATGGAGGCCACCGCCGCGTCGCTCGAGGAGGCCGGTGCGACCGTCGTGTACCAGGAGAGCTACGACGAGGAGCAGGCCACCTTCTCCGCCGAGGTCTCGGAGGCGATCGCCGCCGGGCCGGACGCGATCGCGATGATCCCGTTCGACGAGGGCGTCCAGATCCTGCAGGAGCTGATCGAGCAGGGTTGGGACATCGAGAACACCTACGGCGCTGACGGGATCCGGTCGACCGGTCTGAACGAGGACGTCGACCCCGACGACCCGAACGTGATCGACGGGTTCAAGGGGACCAACCCCGACCCGCAGACCGATCCCGAGTTCATCGAGAAGCTGGAGGAGTTCGCTCCGGACCTCGAGGAGTTCACCTTCTCCCCGCAGGCGTACGACTGCGCCACGTGGATCATGGTGGCGGCGGAGGCCGCCGGGTCGGCGGACGGGACTGCGATCCGTGACAGCATGCTCGAGGTGACCACCGGGGACACCGAGTGCCGCAGCTTCCCCGAGTGCAAGGAGGCGCTCGACGCCGGTGACACGGTCGCCTTCCAGTTCGCTTCCGGAACCACGGAGATGAGCGAGGTCGGCGAGCCGGCCGGTGCCTTCTACGAGATCTGGGAGTGGCAGGACGGCGAGCTGGTCAGCCTGGAGAGCCGCGAGTTCTTCCCCGAGTGATCGAGTAGCGACCTAGCGGTGCGAGAGGGGCCCGGATCGACCGGGCCCCTCTCCACATCGGGGACGGCTACTCGGCGGTCGCGAGGGTGCCGAGGTAGAGCTCGATGACCTTCGGGTCGTGGAGCAGCTGGTCGCCGCTGCCCTCGTAGGCGTTCTGGCCCTGGTCGAGGACGTAGCCGCGGTGACAGATCTGCAGGCAGACCCGAGCGTTCTGCTCGACCATGATGATCGACACGCCGGCCTCGTTGATCTCCTGGATCCGTCCGAACACCTCGTCCTGCGCGGCCGGGGAGAGCCCCGCCGACGGCTCGTCGAGGAACAGGACGTCGGGGTCCATCATCAGGGCCCGACCCATCGCGAGCATCTGCCGCTCGCCCCCCGACAGCGATCCGGCGCGCTGCTTGCTCCGCTCGGCGAGCAGCGGGAACAGCTTCGTCACCTTGGCGGACTGCTCCTCGAAGTCGTCGGGCCGCAGGTACAGGCCCATCTCGAGGTTCTCGCGGACCGAGAGGGTCGGGAAGATGTTCCGGGTCTGTGGGACGTAGCCCACCCCCTTGGCGACGAGTTCGTGGGCGGTCAGGCCGGTGATGTCCTCGCCGCGCAGGCGCACCTCACCGGACCGCACGGGCAGGAGCCCGAACAGGGTCTTGACGAGCGTCGACTTACCGGCCCCGTTCGGCCCGATGATGCCGATCAGCTCGGCCTCGGCGACCTCGAGGTCGATCCCGCGGAGGATGTCGACCTCCGGGACGTACCCGGCGACGAGGTCGGCTGCCACCAGCAGCGGCTCGTCGGGGCCGGTGTCCGTCCCGGCCGCGGGGGCGGCTCCCGTCCGGTCCGTGGCGCTCATCGCTGGTCGCCTCCTGCGCTCGGGTCATCGTCCTCGAGGTAGGCATCGACCACGTCATCCTCGGCCACCTCCACCGGGGCGCCCCGGTGCGTGCCCAGGTAGGCGTCGATCACCGTCTCGTTCTGCCCCACGGTGCTCGGGGGACCCTCAGCGATGATCCTGCCCTCGGCCATGCAGACCACCCAGTCGCTGATGCCCATCACGACGTCCATGTCGTGCTCGACGAACAGCACGGTCATGCCGGCCTCGGGGAGGGCGAGGACGTGCTCGAGGATGTCGTCGCGTAGCGCCGGGTTCACCCCGGCGACCGGCTCGTCGAGCATGATCATCCTCGGCTCGACCATCAGCGCGCGGGCCATCTCCAGCAGCTTGCGCTGCCCGCCGGAGAGCGTCGCGGCGTACTCGTCCCTCATGTGCAGCATCCCGAAGCGTTCCAACAGCCCCAGGGCCCGTTCCTCGTTCTCCCGCTCCTGCTGCCGCCACAGCGGTGGGATGAGGGCGCTCCAGAAGCGCTCGCCCCGCTGTCCGGTCGCCGCGAGCTTCATGTTCTCCATCACGGTGAGCTTGCCGAGCGCCTTCGTCAGCTGGAAGGTGCGGACCAGCCCGCGTCGCGCCATCGTGTGCGGTTGCGTGCCGGGCCGCACGCGCTCGCCATCGAACTCCCACGAGCCGTGGTCGGCGCGGTCGAAGCCGGTCAGCACGTTGAAGAACGTGGTCTTGCCGGCACCGTTCGGACCGATGAGGGCGGTGATCGCCCCGCGCTGGACCTCGAGGTGCTCCACGTCCACGGCGACGAGGCCGCCGAAGGACTTGCGCGTGTCGTCCACCTCGAGGAGCGGGTCGGGCTTGCCCACGCCGGCCTCCGGCGGGACGTCGACCAGTGCGCGGGCGGCGAGGGTCTCAGACATCGAGTCAGACATCGAGCTGCATCTCCCGCTTGTTCCCGAGTATGCCGTGGGGTCGGTAGATCATGAGGAGGAGGAGCGCGAGGCCGACGAACGCGAAGCGGATCGCGCCGATCTCCTCGGTGCCGATGAACTCCGGGACGAGCCCCGCGCTGCGCGCCTGGCGCAGGAAGCTGTCGAGCCCCACGAGCAGGAACCAGAAGGACATCGATCCCACGATCGGGCCGGCGATGGTCGCCGGGCCCCCGAGGATGAGCAGCGTGTACATGAAGAAGGTCACGAGCGGCAGGAACGTGTTGGGGTGGGCGGTCTGGAAGTGGACGGCGAGCACGATCCCGGCGAGGCCCCCGATCACCCCGCCGATGACGAGGCTCTGCATCTTGTAGAAGAAGACGTTCTTGCCGAGGCTGCGGGCGGCGTCCTCGTCGTCGCGGATCGACTTCAGGACCCGGCCCCACGGGCTGTTCACGAGCACGTACAGCAGGGCGCTGATCACGATCACCAGGCCCCAGCCGACCGCGAGGGTCCAGAGCCGGCGGTGCGAGTAGGCGAACAGCCAGAACCCGTAGGTGCCCTCCGGGATCGGGTTCATGCGCAGGAAGGGCCCCGCGAACCCCCGCAGCCCGAAGACGCTCCCGGTGAGATCGTCCAGCGGCCGGGCGCGGAAGATGAAGCGCAGGATCTCGGCCGCGGCGATCGTGACGATCGCGAGGTAGTCGGCCCGGAGTCGCAGCGTCGGGATCCCGAGCACGAGCGCGAGCACGACCGAGGCGGCGATCGCGACGAGGATCCCGAGCCAGAAGGGTCCGCCGAACACCGAGACGGTGATCGCCAGCCCGTAGGCCCCGACGAGGAGGAAGCCGACGTGACCGAAGTTCAACAGCCCCGTGTAGCCGAAGTGGAGGTTCAGCCCGATCGCCCCCAGGCAGTACACGGCTGCGGAGACGCCGACCGCCGCGCGGAGCGCGTCGAAGGCGACGCGGCCCTCGTCGACCGGCAGGATCCAGGCCGCGAGGTACAGGACGCCGAAGATCCCGCCGACGACGAGCAGCAGCAGCCCGAGCCGCGACGCGCCACGCGCCGCCACGAGCCGGTCGGTCAACGAGCGCAGATCGGGCTTCTCCCACTCCATCAGCCGATCCTCTCCCGCTCACCGAAGATCCCCTCGGGTCGGAACATCAGCACGACGACGAGCGCGAACAGCCCCCAGGCCATCTTGAGCTCGGTCGGGGAGAACAGGATGCTCATCTCGGTGATGATCCCGATGAGGACCCCCCCGACCATCGCGCCGAACGCCGTGCCGATCCCGCCGAGGATCACGGCGGCGAAGATGAGCAGGAGCAGGCGGAAACCCATCAGGTAGTTCACGCTCTCCACCGCGCCGAGGAAGATCCCACCGAGGGCGGCGAGCGCCCCGGCGAGGATCCAGACGAGGAAGATGACCCGTTGGACGTCTATCCCCGACGCCTCGGCGAGGCTGACGTTGTCGGAGACCGCCCGCATCGCCTTGCCCATGCGCGTGCGCTGGATCATCAGTCCGACCGCGACCAGCGCCGCCGTGGACAGGGCCATCACCGCGATGTCCCGCGCGTTGGTGGTGACCGGACCGAGGTGGATCGGCGACATCACCGTGAAGTCGCCGTACGGCTCTCGGCCCCCGCCGAACGCGAACAGGAGCACGTAGCGCAGGAGCAGCATCAGGCCGATGGAGATCACCAGCATCTGGATCAGGCCCGTCTTGCGCTCACGGAGGGGGGCCCACAGCCCCTTCTCCATCACGGCCCCCAGGCCGCCACCGATCACGACCGCGAGCAGGCCCGCCACGACGAGCTGCAGCTCGAAGGTCCAGAGCCCGAACGGTCCGGCGACGTTCAGCCACCAGGCGACGATAGCCCCGAAGGTGACCATCTCGCCGTGTGCGAAGTTGACCAGACGGGTCGTGCCGTAGACCAACGACAGGCCGATCCCGGTGATCGCGATGATGAGACCGAACTGGACCCCGTTGAACAGCCCCTGGGCCATGCGCGCGGCCAGGACGGCGGCGACGCCCGTGCGCTCGCCGAGGGGGAACACGACGGTGCGCGTCCTGCCGGTGCCGACCTCCATGGTGCGTTCGGCCTCGTCGGGATCGCGCAGGTCGACGTCCTCGGGGAGCGTCTCCGGGTCGATGGTGACCGTGTACGTCCCCGGCTCGGGCAGCTCGACGAGCCAGGATCCCTCCGCATCCGTGGTCGCCGAGCCGATCTCCTCGTCGTCGCGGAGCACGGTCACGGTTATGCCCTCGACGAACTGTCGCTCGTCGTCCACCTCGATGAAGACGCGCCCCTGTAGCGCCTCGACGTTGTGCTCGTCGGCGAGGACGACCCCCGCCAGCGGGAGCAGCAGCGCGGCGGCGGCGAGCGCCACCACCACCACGATCCGGGCAGACACGTGCGTGGCTCCTCGACTCCGGTGAGTGCGGGGGGTCTCCAGCATCCGAGGCAGGAGTCTAGGCGGCTCGCCGCGGCAGGCGCAGTCGTCGGGGGGATCGTGGCCGCGGCCGCCTCCCGGTGATCCGTGCGACCGGTACGATGCGCGCGCCCGCCACCGGTGGCGGCACCGGCTGCCCCCGAAGGAGCTCGCACAGGTGGTCCTCCCGGACGAGTTCATCGGCTGGATCGTCGTCGGTGTGGCGGCCGTCACCCTCGTGCTGCTCGTGGTCACGGTGGTCCTCGCGCTGCGGCTCCGACGGCTCCGGGCCTCTTACGCGGCGGTCCTCGAACCGGAGCGCGGCGAGGACCTGTTCGACGTCCTCGGTCGCTACCGCGACGAGGTCGGCGGGCTCCGCGACGACGTGAGGATCGTCCACGGGAACACCGAGCACCTGCGTGAGCTGCTCCGCTCGACCGTCTCGCGCGTCGGTGTCGTGCGCTACGACGCGTTCGACGACATGGGCGGGGCGCTGTCGTTCTCCGCGGCCCTGCTCGACGAGGGCGGCAACGGCGTGGTCATCTCCACCATCAACGGTCGGAGCGAGGCGCGGACGTACGCCAAGGCCGTCTCGGCGGGAGCCAGCGAGCACCACCTGACACCCGAGGAGGAGGAGGCGATCGAGACCGCGGTGAGCAGCGCGCGGACGGGGGACCATCGTTCGGAGCGGCGGCGCGGCCGCCGCAGCGCGTCCTGACCGCCGTGCCCCGTCCCGCGCACCGTGGCTCGCCCCGAACCCATCGCTGACCCGGTGGTCGAGACGTGATGGTCGCCTACCTGGGCCCGCCGGGGACGTTCACCGAGACCGCCGCCCGGCTCGTCGTCGGCGAGGGCGACCTGGTCGACCTCCCGGACGTCTCCGAGGTGCTGCGCGTGGTGGAGCAGGGCGAGGCCGAGCGCGGCGTCGTCCCGATCGAGAACACCCTGGAGGGGGCGGTCTCGGTCACCCTGGACGCCCTCGCCTTCGACGTGGACCTCCTCATCGAGGCGGAGCTGGAGCTCCCCGTCCACCTCGTGGCTGCCACCCGGCCCGGCGTCGCGGTGGACGAGGTCGAGGCCGTGCGCTCACACCGGGTGGCGCTCGGCGCCTGTCGCCGGTGGCTGGCGGCGAACCTGCTCCACGCGGAGCGGCTCGCCGCCACCTCGACGGCCCGCGCCGCGGAGCTCGTCGCCGCCGCCGAGCGCCCCGAACTGGCGATCGTCAACGGCCTCGCCGCGGAGCGCTACGGGCTCGAGATCGTCGCGAAGGGGATCGCCGACCGTGCCGGCAACGTCACCCGGTTCGTGGTCGTCGGCCACGACCTCCCGCCGTCGACGGGCTGGGACAAGACGTCGATCGTGGTGTTCATCGAGGAGAACCGGCCGGGAGCCCTGCTGAAGCTCCTGGAGATCTTCGCCGAGCGCGACCTCAACCTCACGAAGATCGAGTCGCGCCCCACCAAGGCGGAGCTCGGCGAGTACTGTTTCTTCGTGGACGTCGAGGGTCACCTCGCTGACGAACGCGTCGGCGACGCGCTGGCGGCGGTCAAGCGCACGCACCGCGAGGTGAAGATCCTCGGTTCCTACCGCCGTTCGGGCGCCCGCAAGCCCTCCGAGGCGAGCCGCATCGCCGTCGATGACGAGGCGTACCGGGAGGCGGCCCGGTGGCTGTCCTCGTGGCGGGACCGCGTCCGCGGTCCGGGGGGCGGTCAGGGCGGCTGACGGCCGGGTGGCGCGGTCGCCCGTGGCCGACGGCGCGACGGCATCCGCGCAGGCGACGCGTATCGCAGCCACGGTCGCATGTCCAGCGTCCCCCCCGATGTCCGGCGTGCCCCTATCGACGTTACGCTGACGTGGACATGATCGACCTGAGACTGCTCCGTGAGGAACCCGAGCGCGTCAGGGCCGCGCTGGGCCGGCGAGGCATCGACGACGAGACCATCGAGCACCTCGTCGCGCTCGAACAGAGCCGCCGCGAGGCCATCGCCGAGGTGGACGGCCTCCGCGCGGAGCAGAACGTGCGCTCGCGCGCGATCGGCGAGGCCTCCGACGAGGATCGACCGCGGCTGATCCAGCACGCGTCCGAGCTGAAGGAGCCCTTGAAACGCGCCGAGGAGGAGCTCGAGCAGGTACGCGCCGAGCTCGACGAGGTGCTCGCGGCGGTGCCGAACCTCCCTGCCGACGAGGCGCCCGACGGCACCGACGAGGAGGACGCGGTCGAGCTGCGCCGGGTCGGTGAGCGACCGGAGTTCGACTTCTCCCCGCGTGACCACGTCGACATCCTCCAGCCGGTCGGAGCCGTCGACCTGTCGCGCGCCGCGAAGGTCTCCGGCGCCCGCTTCTTCTACCTCGTCGGCGACGGCGCGCTGCTGGAGTTCGCCCTCGTGCGTTACGCGCTCGACGTCGCCCAGGAGCACGGCCACCTCCCCGTGCTCCCACCGGTGCTGGTGGGTCGCGAGGCGATGTTCGGCACCGGGTTCCTGCCGACCGACGAGCAGCAGATCTTCACCATCCCCGAGGACGACCTCTACCTCGTCGGCACCTCGGAGGTCGCGCTCGCCGCGTTCCACGGCGACGAGATCCTCGAGGAGCTACCGGTGCGCTACGTCGGCTTCTCCCCCTGCTTCCGCCGGGAGGCGGGCAGCTACGGGCGCGACACGCGCGGCATCTTCCGGGTCCACCAGTTCGACAAGGTGGAGCTGTTCTCGTTCGTCGAGCCGGGGGCGTCGGGCGACGAGCACGAGCGCATCCTCGCGATCGAGGAGCAGATCATGTCCGACCTCGGTCTCCACTACCGCATCGTGGACATCGCGGTCGGCGACCTCGGTGCCTCGGCCGCGCGCAAGTTCGACATCGAAGCGTGGCTCCCCAGCCAGGAGACCTACCGCGAGCTGACCTCCTGCTCGAACACGACCGACTACCAGGCGCGCCGCCTGCGGATCCGGCACCGCCCGGAGCCGGACGGCGACACCGAGCTGGTCCACACCCTGAACGGGACCGCGATCGCCGTCCCGCGTGCGATCATCGCGCTCGTCGAGCAGCACCAGCGCCCCGACGGTTCCGTGGAGATCCCCGACGTGCTCCAGCCGTACCTGGGTCGTGAGGTCCTGTTCGAGCGCTCCTGAGCGCTGCCCGGGTGGGTCGGGGGCGGAGAGAGGGGTCGGGTCCCGTCCTCCCGCGTGCCGCCCCCACGGCTGGCTGAGCCTCTGCGCGTCGTCCTGGCCTGGTCCGGCCGCGATCGTGTCGAACACCGCCAGCAGTCCGAGCGCGGGCGGAGGTGCGGTGGGAGACCGATACCCTCCACGCGGCGCGAGCCGCAGGTTCGCGTCCCGGAGGGTTGGCCGAGTCCGGCTGAAGGCACCGGTCTTGAAAACCGGCGTGGC
>CAZADJ010000099.1:0-9439 GCA_964483845.1 uncultured Actinomycetota bacterium
CGTCGGACAACAAGTCGCTCGGCAAGTTCATGCTGACCGACATCCCGCCGGCGCCGCGTGGGATGCCGCAGATCGAGGTCACCTTCGACATCGACGCGAACGGCATCGTCCACGTCAACGCCAAGGACCTCGGGACCGGCAAGGAGCAGTCGATGACGATCACCGGCGGCACCGCCCTGCCCGAGGAGGACATCGACCAGATGATCAAGGACGCGGAGGCGCACGCCGAGGAGGACCGTCGCCGCCGCGAGGCCGCGGACGCCCGCAACCAGGGCGACCAGCTGCTGTACCAGACCGAGAAGACGCTCCGGGAGCACGGCGACAAGATCTCCGCCGAGTCCAAGGCGCAGGTCGAGTCGGCGATGGACGAGCTGCGCGAGGCGCTCAAGGGCGACGACGTCGGCGAGATCCGCTCGAAGACCGAGGCGCTGGCGACCGCGTCGCAGGAGCTCGCGTCCGCCATCTACGCCGCCGGTGAGGGCCAGGCCGGCGCGGAGCCCGGTCCGCAGGCCGGTCCGCAGGCCGGTGAGGCCGGGCCGGACGCGACCGAGGACGTCGTCGACGCCGAGGTCGTGGACGAGGGCGACGATCAGGAGGCCGCCGGCTGAGGCCCGGACCCGCTGAGACCCGACGCAGGCACACCGACCCAGTGAGACCGCAGCGAGCGAGGAACGGAGGTTGCACGAGATGAACCGCATGAGCCGCTACTACCCGAACCGTGACATCGCGAGCCTCCAGGACGAGGTCGAGCGCATGTTCCGCAGCGTCATCGGCGAGGGCGAGCGTCCGGCGACCGCCGGTGCGTGGAGCCCGGCGCTGGACGTCGAGGAGGACGAGGAGTCCTTCACCCTCCACGTGGAGCTGCCCGGCGTGGATCCGGACGACGTGGAGGTGAGCCTCGAGGAGAACGTGCTCACCATCAGCGGTGAGCGCGGCTTCTACGACGAGAAGGAGTCCGAGGGCTTCCGCCGCATCGAGCGCCGCTTCGGACGCTTCCACCGGTCGGTGCGCATGCCCGACCGGGTCGACGGCGCGAACGTCGAGGCCCGCTACAAGGACGGCCTGCTCACCATCGTCGTCCCGAAGGCCGAGGAGGCGAAGCCGCGCCGCATCGAGGTGAAGGCCAGCTGACCGACCCACGCGACGGAGGCCGGTCGCGCACCCGTGTGGCCGGCCTCCTCGCCGCGACCACGAGAGGATCAGCATGACCGAGCACGACGACGCCACCCGTGACGACATCGTGCGCCCCGCGACGGGGGCGGACGACGTCGAGCCGGAGGGCGAGCTGCCCCATCCGGAGGAGGGCGCCGAGCTGGACGAGCCCACCGGCGTGGACGACGACCAGCCGGATCCGGCCGGCGGAGCGCGGCAGCCGCGCGATGCCGACGACCGCGTCGAGGACGACGGTCGGAGCCGTGAGGACCTGCTCGCGGCGCTCGCCGAGGCCGAGACGGCCCGCGACGAGTACCTCGACGACCTCCGGCGGTCGCAGGCGGAGTTCGCCAACTACCGCAAGCGCGCGATGCGGGAGGGCGCCGAGCAGCGCGAGCAGGGGACCGCCGAGGTGCTGGCGAAGCTCGTCGACGTCGTCGACGACTTCGAGCTCGCGGTCCTCGCCTCGGAGAACGCACAGGATCTCGAGAGCCTCCGTCGGGGTGTCGAGATGGTGTACGGCAAGCTCATCGACACCCTGCGTTCCTTCGGCCTGGAGCGCATCGGGAAGGAGGGGGTCCCCTTCGATCCCGAGCTCCACGACGCCGTGCAGAAGGAGGAGGGCGAGGGCAGCGACGACGAGCCGACCGTGGTCGAGGTGCTCCGTCCCGGCTACGCCGTCGGTGACCGTGTCCTGCGCGCGGCGATGGTGAAGGTGCGGACCTGATGCCACCCCAGCGCGACTGGCTCGACAAGGACTTCTACGAGGTCCTCGGCGTCTCCGAGGACGCCACGCAGGCCGACATCAAGAAGGCCTACCGGCGCCTGTCGCGCGAGCTGCACCCCGATGCGAACCCCGACGACCCGACCGCCGAGGAGCGCTTCAAGGCGGTCTCCGAGGCGTACTCGGTGCTCGGCAACGAGGAGAAGCGCGGGGAGTACGACCAGGTCCGCCGACTGGCCGCCTCGGGTGCCTTCGCCGGCGGCGGTCGCGGTGGTGCGGGCGGGCCGGGAGGACCCGGCGGGTTCACGTTCCGCACCGGGGACGTCGGTGACCTCGGGGACCTGCTCGGTGACCTGTTCGGTGGCGGCGCGAGGGGCGGATTCGGCCGCGGTCGGGCCCGCCGCGTGCGCCGGTCACGTCCGGGTCGCGACCTCGAGGCGAACGTCAGCCTGTCCTTCGAGGACGCGCTCCGGGGGGTGACCACCACCCTGCGCGTGACCGGTGACGGCCCGTGCGAGACCTGTGGGGGGACCGGCGCGAAGCCCGGGACCAGCCCGCGGACGTGCCCCCAGTGCGACGGCTCCGGCGCGGTCGCGGTGGACCAGGGGATGTTCTCCATCTCGCAGCCGTGCCCGACCTGCGGCGGTCGGGGCCAGTCCATCGACGATCCGTGCCGCTCCTGCGGCGGGTCCGGTCGGGAGGTCAAGCCCCGCGAGTTCCGGGTCCGCATCCCCGCCGGTGTGAAGGACGGGGCGCGGATCCGCCTCGCCGGCCGCGGCGGTCCGGGGGAGGACGGGGGGCCGCCGGGTGACCTGTACGTGAACGTCTCGGTGGAGTCCCACCACCTGTTCGGCCGCCGCGGCGACGACATCACCATCGAGGTCCCGCTGACGTTCGCCGAGGCGGCGCTGGGCACGAAACTCACCGTCCCCCTGCCGCTGTCCGAGGGTGGTCGCGACACGACGACCATCCGGATCCCGCCCGGCACGGCCAACGGACGCACGTTCCGCATCCGCGAGCAGGGGGCCCCCCGGCGCGACGGTGACCGCGGGGACCTCCTCGTCACGGTGCGGGTCGAGGTGCCCCAGAAGCTGTCGCGGAGACAGCGTCAGCTCCTCGGCGAGCTGGCCGAGCTCGACGACACGAGCGAGCGTGACCGCATGCTCGAGAGCGCCTGAGAGGGACGGTGATGATCGTGAGCGCCGCGCACGGGGACGGTGAGCCGGTGGAGGTACGCACCGAGCCGACGCGCGACGACGAGCCGGTGTACGCCATCTCCGTCGCGGCCGAGCTGACCGGGTGCCACCCGCAGACCCTGCGTGCCTACGAGCGGGAGGGACTCGTCTCCCCGCAGCGCTCGGCCGGCAACGTGCGCCGCTACTCGGACCGGGACGTGGCGCGCCTGCGTGAGATACAGCGGCTGACCCAGGACGAGGGGCTGAACCTCGCGGGGGTGCGCATGGTGCTGGAACTGCGCGACGCGACGACCGCGGCGCGACGTCGGGCCGCGCGCCTGGAGGCCGAGCTCGAGGCGCTGACCGAGCGGCTGCGCGACGAGGTCGAGGCCGCCCACCGCAGCCACCGCTTCGAGCTCGCGCGCCGGCATCCCAGCTCGATCGAGGTGTACTGGCGCGTCCCCGGCCGGACGAGACGTCTGTAGGAGGGCGAGATGAACCCCGAGAGGCTGACCCTGAAGTCGCAGGAGGCGCTCCAGGCTGCCGTCGCCCTCGCCCGGCAGCGCCACCATCCCGAGGCTCTGCCGGCGCACCTGCTCCACGCGCTGCTCGGCCAGCGCGAGGGCGTGGTGCTCCCACTCGTCCAGCGCCTCGGGGTCACTCCCACGACGCTGCGGGGACGCGTGGAGGAGGTGCTCGACCGGGTCGCGGCCGCGTACGGCGCGACCGGCGAGACGCGCCTGTCGGCGCAGCTCGCCGACGCGATCGACGACGCGGAGAAGGCCGCCGGCGAGCTCGGTGACGAGTACGTCTCCACCGAGCACCTGCTCATCGGGCTGGCCGACATGGACACCTCCGTCGGTCAGCTGCTGCGTGAGCACGGCGTCGACCGAGAGACGATCCTCGGCGCCTTGAAGGACGTGCGGGGCAGCCAGCGCGTCACGTCGCAGACCCCGGAGGGCACCTACGAGGCGCTCGAGAAGTACGCCCACGACCTGACCGCGGCCGCCCGCGAGGGCGAGCTGGACCCGGTGATCGGCCGGGACGAGGAGATCCGTCGCGTGATCCAGGTGCTCGTGCGGCGGACGAAGAACAACCCCGTGCTCATCGGTGACCCCGGGGTCGGCAAGACCGCGATCGTCGAGGGACTCGCCCGGCGCATCGTCGAGGGTGACGTGCCCAACGTGCTGGCGAACCGCCGGCTCATCCAGCTCGACCTCGCGTCGATGGTGGCCGGCGCGAAGTACCGTGGCGAGTTCGAGGAGCGCCTGAAGGCGGTGCTCTCCGAGATCGAGGCCGCCGAGGGTGAGATCGTCACCTTCGTGGACGAGCTGCACACCGTCGTGGGCGCGGGCGCGGCCGAGGGTGCGATGGACGCCTCGAACATGCTCAAGCCGATGCTCGCCCGCGGGAAGCTGCGCATGATCGGCGCGACGACCCTCGACGAGTACCGCGAGCACATCGAGGCCGACGCGGCCCTCGAGCGCCGCTTCCAGCCGGTGTTCGTCGACGAGCCGTCGGCCGCCGACACGGTCGCGATCCTCCGCGGCCTGAAGGAGCGCTACGAGGTCCACCACGGCGTGCGCATCACCGACGACGCGATCGTCGCCGCGGCGCGGCTGTCCGACCGCTACCTCACCGAGCGCTTCCTCCCCGACAAGGCGATCGACCTGCTCGACGAGGCCGCCGCGCGCCTGCGCATCGCGATCGACTCGCTGCCCCCGGAGATCGACGAGGTGGACCGGCGGGTCCGACAGCTGGAGATCGAGCGCGCGGCGCTGGTGAACGAGGAGACCGACAGCGCCCGGGAGCGCCTCGCGGAGCTGGAGGCGGAGCTCGCCGAGCTGCGGGAGGAGCTCGACGCGCTCCACGCGCGCTGGCAGCAGGAGAAGGAGGCGATCACCGACCTCCAGGCGGTGAAGGAGGAGCTCGAGCAGGTGCGCGAGGAGGCCCACCAGGCGGAGCGCGACGGCGACCTCAACCGCGCCGCGGAGCTGCGCTACGGACGCGTCCCGCAGCTCGAGGAGGCGATCGAGGCCGCGGAGGAGCGCATCGCGGAGATCCGTGAGGAGACCGGCGGCCTGCTGGAGGAGGAGGTGACGGCCGAGGAGGTCGCCGAGGTGGTCGGCAAGTGGACCGGCATCCCCGTCTCGCGCCTGATGGAGGGCGAGATGGACAAGCTGCTGCGCCTGGAGGACGAGCTCCACCGTCGGGTCGTCGGCCAGGACGAGGCGGTCGGGTCCGTGTCGAACGCCATCCGCCGGGCCCGGTCGGGGCTCGCGGACCCGGACCGGCCGCTCGGCTCGTTCCTGTTCCTCGGCCCGACCGGGGTGGGCAAGACCGAGCTCGCGCGCTCGCTCGCGGAGTTCCTGTTCGACGACGAGCGCGCGCTGATCCGGCTGGACATGGGCGAGTTCCAGGAGCGCCACACGGTCTCCCGGCTCGTCGGCGCCCCGCCCGGCTACGTCGGCTACGGCGAGGGCGGCCAGCTCACCGAGCCGGTACGCCGGCGCCCCTACTCGGTGGTGCTGCTCGACGAGGTGGAGAAGGCGCACGCGGACGTGTTCAACTCGCTGCTGCAGGTGCTCGACGACGGGCGCCTCACCGACGCGCAGGGACGCACCGTCGACTTCCGCAACGCGGTCCTCATCATGACGTCGAACCTCGGCAGCGAGCACATCCTCGACACCGACCTCGACGACGCGGCGATCCGCGATCGGGTGATGGGCGAGGTGCGCCGGCACTTCCGGCCGGAGTTCCTGAACCGGATCGACGACATCCTGATCTTCGACCGGCTGACGCGCGAGCAGCTCACCGCGATCGTCGACATCCAGCTCGAGCGCCTGCGCAGCCGCCTCGCTGAGCGTGATCTGACGCTGGCGGTCGGCGACGACGCGAAGGCGTGGCTCGCGGACCGCGGCTACGACCCGGTCTACGGCGCCCGACCGCTGCAGCGCGTCATCCGCAGGGAGCTGGAGGACCGCATCGCGGTCGCCCTGCTCGAGGGCCGTGTCGTCGACGGGCAGGCGCTCGTCGTCGACGTCGAGGGCGACGAGCTCGTCGTCACCGGCGAGGACGCGGCGAGCTGACGCCGCCGGGCCTGTGGACAACGCGCCGAACCTGTGGACAGCTGTGGACAAGTCGGGCCGGACGTGCGCTCACAACACCATCGCCGCGCGCGCAGCGGACGTTCTCGACCGTGGGGTTGACCCCGGCCCCACCCCGCCGTAGTTTCCCCTGCGTCGCCCCGGAAGGCAGACCGCGAGAGCGGTAAGTCGGCCGGGGCGGCACCATTTGCAGGATCACTCGTCTTCGGGGATCACTCGCCTCGCAGTGCCGCCTGCAGGGTCACTCCTCGGTCGGCATCTCCGTCACCGGGCCGGTCGCCTCGAAGTCGCTCGCCTCGGGGCTGTCCACGGACAGCGCCTCCACCGCCTGGTCGCCCTCGGGTCCGCTGAAGGCGTACAGCAGCGTCGCACCCGTCTCCTGGTCGGCGCACAGCTCGGCCTCGCCGGCCGACTCGCCACCCTCCGGCTCGGGGCCGGCCGGCGCGGAGATCGCGTAGCAGGTCGCCGCGCGTCCCGCGATCTCACGGTCGTCGATCGGCTCGGCTCCGGGCAGGTCGCTCTCGGCGGTGACGCCGGCGCCGAAGAACGGCACGAAGCTGGACAGGATCATGTGCGGCCCGTCCTGGCCCTCGGGGATCAGCGAGCACTCGACCTCGCCCTCCTCGTCCACGCAGAGGATCGTCTCGCCGTCGGCGGTGTGGACGACCCGGCCCTCGTCGAACATCACCGAGATCATCGGCGGGTCCCAGGACACGACGAACTCGTCCGGCGGTGCGTCGTCGGCGGTCGCGGCGTAGGTGATCCGCGTCGCTTCGACCGCTGGGAGCTCAGGCTCCTCGAAGAGCTCCTCGGGGACCTCGTCCTCCGCGGCGGGCTCCTCGATCGGGACGTCGGGGTCGGGTTCGTCCACCGCGACGTCGCCGTCGTCGCCGTCGCACGCGGCGAGGACGAGGAGGACGACCGCGAGCGCGGCGAGCAGGCGGGACGTGCGGTGCGGCATGGTGGAGGCTGCCGTCGTGGGGTCGGCAGAGCCCACCAGGGTACGGGCCGCGCAGCGACGCGCCCGCCGGCCCCCGGACCGGCGGTCGGTGACCGACGTGCCGCGCCACCTCCACCACGACGGCTCGTGGTGGACGGAACGCGATCGGCGTGCCACGCTCGGGGGGAGGGAACACCGACGCCACGGAGGACACAGACGATGAGCGAGGGCACACCGCCACCACCACCCGGCGACGGGGGAACATCCGGACCGGGCGACGCCGGCACCCCCGGGGGGGACGGTGCGGCCACGAGCACCGGGATCGACGCGAACGTCTCCGGCCTGTTGACCTACATCATCGCGCCGATCACGGGGATCCTCTTCTACGTCCTCGAGAAGAAGCACCGTGAGGTGCGCTTCCACGCGGCCCAGTCGATCCTCCTGGGGATCGCCGCGGTGATCCTCTGGATCGCCGTCTTCATCGTGTCGTTCATCCCGATCATCGGATGGCTGATCGGTTTCGTGGTCTGGATCGGTCTGTTCGTGCTCTGGATCGTGCTGCTCATCAAGGGCTACAACCTCGATCACTTCAAGCTCCCGGTGATCGGCGACATGGCCGAGGAGTGGGCCGACAAGGGGCTCGAGGCGGCCTGACCCCGGCCGGGGCCCCCTCCCGAGGGACGGCCCGTCGCGGCCGGGGACCGCCCACGCCTCCAGTACCCTCGGGGCGACTTCACCCGTCCACCACGAAGGAGCGTGAACGCCATGGCGCTTGGCTACGACGGCCGGCTCTACATCCTCGCGTTCGACCACCGCGGCAGCTTCCGGCGCATGTTCGGGATCCAGGGCCGCGCCCCGACCGCCGACGAGCTCGAGACCCTGAAGGACGGCAAGCGGGTCATCTGGGAGGGCTTCGCGCGGGCGCTGGCCGAGGGCGCCCCGAAGGACGCCGCCGGGATCCTCGTGGACGAGGAGATGGGGGCCGACATCGCCCGCGCCGCCGCGGCGGAGGACGTGCTGTTCGCGATGCCGGTCGAGAAGTCCGGGGAGGACGTCTTCGACTTCGAGTTCGGCGACGCGTTCGGCGACCACATCACCGACTTCGATCCGAGCTTCTCGAAGGTGCTGGTGCGCTACAACCCCGACGACCCCGAGGAGGACAAGGCGACCCAGGTCCAGCGCCTGGAGCGGCTGTCCGACTGGCTCCACGAGCGTGACCGGAGGTTCCTGTTCGAGCTGCTCGTCCCCGCGTCCGACGCGCAGCTGGAGAAGGTCGACGGCGACCAGCAGCGCTACGACCGGGAGCTGCGCCCCGAGCTCATGCTCGAGGTCATCGGCGAGCTGCAGGACGGCGGCGTCGAGCCCGACATCTGGAAGATCGAGGGGATCGACGACCAGGAGGACTGCGAGCGCATCGCCGCGGCGATCCGTCGCGACGGCCGCGACGGCGTCGTCGCCGTGGTGCTCGGCCGCGGGGCCGACGCCGCGCCGGTGGACCACTGGCTGCAGCAGGGCGCACCGGTCGACGGCTACGTCGGGTTCGCGATCGGCCGCACCATCTGGCGCGACGCGGTCCAGGCGTTCGTGGACGGCGACAGCGACCGGGACACCGCGATCGCGACCATCGCGGACAACTACCTGCGCTTCATCGACGTCTACGAGCAGGCGGCGGGCTGATGGCGGTGATCAAGACCATCGACCTCGTCGGGGTCTCGACCGACTCGTGGCGCGACGCCGCGCAGCAGGCCCTGGACGAGGCGTCGCGGACGCTGCGCAACGTCACCGGTTTCGACGTGCTCGAGACCTCCGCCGTCGTCGAGGACGGCCAGATCGCCGAGTACCACACCCACGTCCGGATCAAGTTCCGCCTCGAACGTCCCTGACGGCCGAGCGTCCGCGCGCACCCGCGACCCGGGAGGATCCGCCGTGCCCGCCACGATCATCGTCGGCGCCCAGTGGGGCGACGAGGGCAAGGGGAAGGCGACCGACCTCCTGGCCGACGGGACGGACGTCGTCGTCCGCTACCAGGGAGGCAACAACGCCGGCCACACCGTCATCGTCGGCGACGACGTCTTCAAGCTGCACCTCATCCCCTCGGGGGTGCTCTACCCGCACGTCACGCCGCTGATCGGCGCGGGCGTGGTCGTCGACCCGGAGGTCCTGCTCGGCGAGCTCGACGAACTGGACGACAAGGGGCTGGACGCGAGCGGCCGCCTGCGGGTGTCGGGCAACGCCCACCTGATCATGCCGTACCACCGTGAGCTCGACCTGCTCATCGAGCGGCGCCTCGGCGACAAGAAGCTCGGCACCACCAAGCGCGGCATCGGCCCCGCCTACGCGG
>CAZADJ010000100.1:0-9416 GCA_964483845.1 uncultured Actinomycetota bacterium
TCCGCGAGCTCCAGCTTCTCCTGCATCACCCGGGTGGCGTTGCGGAGCTTCGCGGTCGCCCGCTGGCGCCACCGCAGCAGGCGGTCCCCGTCGACGTCCTCGGGCGGGGAGTCCGTGAGCCGCTCGACGTCGCCGATCAGCGCGTCGAGGCGGCGGGAGCACCAGCGCAGCAGCTCGGCCGCCTGCGCCTGCGAGGAGATGTCGCTGCTGCGAGGTGGGGTGGTGGTGGTCGGCTGTGCTGCTCCCATGGAGGTCCCGTCCCCTCAGGGTTGATCACACCGGTGTGGTTCATCACCGAGCGTAGGGACGGGGTGTGACGGCCCGAAGCAGGCGGTGTCAGTGACGGGCCGGCACCGGCTCCAGCAAACGGGCGACGGCGGCGTCGGGCGCGGGCGGGACGCCGTCGACGAGCGGCTCCAGCGGGCGGGAGTTGACCGTGTTCACCCAGAGGATGGGCCCGACCGTCTCCACGGAGCGCAGGGCGCCGAGCGCGGCGGCGAGCGCCTTCGCGGTGTAGGTCGGTTCGACCGTCAGGCCCAGATCGGAGGCGAGACGGGTCGCGCGTCGCCCCGCCGGGGTCGGGACCCCGTAGCCGCGACCGATCCATCCGTGCTCGAGGACGAGCCGGTCCGGGCGCGGGTGCTCGACCGAGGCACCGTGCCGTCGGAGGAGGTGGACGGTCCGTCGGGCGTGGAGCCGCGTCAAGGGCCGGTTCGCCCACACGCGGTCGGCGACCCGCACGGCGTGGACGGTGGCGTCGATCCCCGCCATGGCCAGTCCGACCACCAGTCCGGCGGCGCTGCCCCCGGTCCCGGCGGGGACGAACACGTGACGGGGCGCCGGCATCGCTCCGCCGCGCACCTGTGCGGCGATCTCGAGCGCCCCGTCGACCCAGCCGAGGACACCCCGCGGGGTGGTTCCGCCCACCCAGATGACCGCGGGGCGCCCGCCGTCCTCCAGCCACGCGGCGCGCAGCGCCCGCACGAGCGCGAGGACGGCCGGGGCTTCGGACGACGCGGGCCACACGCGGTGGGCGAGCGCACAGGTCACGGCCGCGTTCCGCGTCGCCGACGGGGTGGCGGGCTGCGGGACCAGCACCGCGTGGACCCGCAGCCCGCACGCGCGGCCGTGCGCTGCGGTGGCGAGCACGTGGTTCGATCCTGCCGCGCCGAGGGTGATGACCGCCCCGCTGCGTCGCCGTGCGGCGGGGATGAGCCACTCGAGCTTGCGCACCTTGTTGCCGCCGTACCGGTCGGCGCTGCGGTCCTCGCGCTTCACCCAGAGGGGATCGGCTGCGCCGACGTCGAGCGCCTCGACCGGTGTCGGCCAGTCGCCGAGCGGCACCCGGCCCCCACGGAGCCGCGGGAAGCGTCGCTCGAGCGGCGAGAGATCGGACACGCTCCGCATCGTAGGAGCGGCGACGTCTCCCACGGCCCGACGACGTCGGGGCCGCGACGGCGGTTCCGCCTCAGGCGGTCCAGCCGAGGAGCAGGTCACCGAAGGTGATCACGGCCACCCAGAGAGCCACGGTCACGACGGGGACGAGCGGGACGAGGCGTGGTCGGGTGCGCCCGAGACGCCAGGCGACACCGAGCAGCACGGCCCAGCCGATCCAGATGGAGATCGCGCCGGCCGGCGGAGCCACGAGACCCGACACGGCGACCGGGAAGACGCCGACGGCGAGGTGGAGGGCGAGGCCGCCCCAGCGCAGCACCCGGTCGAGGCGGTCCCGGGTCGGATCCGCGTCGGCGGTCGTGTCGGTGCCCATCGCGCCTCCGGTCGTCCACGGATGAGCAACGTCCGCCGGGCGTCGCGTGTTCCGCGGGTGCCCGTTCGGTCCCGGGGTCGTCGTCAGGCGGGTGCGGTGTCCTCCCCGGACTCCTCCAGGAGCCACACCTCGCGCCCGTCGCGGAGCAGCCGCGAGGCGACGTGAGCGGCACCGCTGCCACGGACGGCGACCGGCCCCTCGACGCCCGCGGCGTCGTCGGCGTCGGCGATCGGGATCCCGTCCGGCGGTGCGCTCACGACCGGGACCGCGTCGGTGCCGGGCATCCAGTCCGCGATCGCGACGACGTGACGCTCGTCGACCGCGCGCCGGGCCAGATCGTCGGGCAGCCCCGCGAGGGCGCGATCCAGGGTGGGGCGCTGCGCCGCGATCGCGACCCGCGAGCCGGACAGATCACAGACCTCGTGCGCGCGGGCGGACAGCTTCCCGGTCCCGATCTCGTGGGCACGGTTCACGATCTCGTTCTTCTCGAACCCGGCGAGGGGGCGGAGCACGGTCCGGGCGCACATGCGGTCGATCTCAGCGAGGTGGTGGAGCGTCTGGCTCGACACCTGTCCCACGGCTTCGCCGGTGATCAGCGCGGGGATCCCCCGGCGCGCGGCGAGGTCGTCGGCGGCGGCGAACATCAGCTGCTTCAGCACCACCTGCCGCAACCGTGCGGGGACCCGGTCCTCGAGCGCGGCCTTGATCTCGGTGAAGTCGATCACCCAGGCGAGCGGGCTGGTCCCTGCGCCCCAGCGGCGCCACAGCTCGTAGCCGACGGCGAGTGCGTGGTCGGATTGTGCGCACTCGAGCCGCACGTGGAGGAAGTCCACCGGGCAGCCCCGGCGCATCAGCATCCACGCCGCCACCGGGGAGTCGAACCCGCCGGAGAGCAGCCCGAGACACCGGTCCTGCGTGCCGAGCGGCATCCCCCCCGGCCCCTCCCACTCGCGTTCGAGGAGCCACGCGCGGTCGTCGAGCACGAGCACGCGCACCTCGACCTCGGGATCGTCGAGGTCGACCCCGGCCGAGGCGTCGAGGAGCAGCGTGCCGATGGCGGCGTTGGCGTCGTTCGACCCCCAGGGGTGCTCGCCGGTGCGCTTGACGCGGACGGCGAAGGTGCGGCCCCGGATCAGGTGGCGGGCGGCGTCGGCGGCCGCGGCGGCCAGCGAGTCGAGATCGTGCCAGTCGATCGGGACGCCGTACTCGACCCGGTGGATCCCGAAGGTCTCCGCGATGGTGGCCGCCGCCGCGTCGAGCTCCGGCGAGGTGACGACGAGCCGGCCGCGGTCGAGGGTGTCGATCTCCGCCGGGACGTGGTCCCGGGCCAGGGCGTCCTCGAGGTTGCGGATCAGGCGCGCCCAGAACCGCCGCCGCGTTCGGTCCGACTTGACGTAGATCTCGCTGCCGAGCGTGACGATGAGGATCGGATCGGCGCTCGTCATGGTCCGCCTCTCCTCCGGCCTCGTGCAGGTTCCTCGCGCAGTCGCCTCACACAGGGACCTCGCGGGCTGCTCGCGGGATCCCGGGTCGAGGGGCTCGAGGGTCGCGGGCCACGTCCGTGTCGGTCCCCCTGACGTGTGTACCTCACCGGGGCCCAGGTGTCAGGGGTGCGCCGCCTCCGGGGCGGTCCGCGGCCGCCGGTCCGCGGCGCGTTCAGTCCCCACCACCGTCGTCGTCCTCCTCGTCCTCCTCGTCATCCTCGGTGGGTGTCGGCGACGGCGACGGGCTCGGCTCTTCTTCCTCCTCGTCCTCGTCATCGTCGTCGCCCGGGAGGAGGTCGTCGTCCTCGGACGGTGTGGGGGAGGGCTCCGGGGTCGGGCTGGGTTCCTCGTCGGGGGACGGCTCCGGAGTCGGGGTGGGGTCCTCGTCCGGGGTCGGCGAGGGTGCCGGGTCGGGCGTGCGGTCCGGCTCAGGCACCTCGTCGAGCCGCTCGAGGCCGCTGAAGTCGGCGGCGGGGAAGTCCGCAGGCTCGAGGTCCTCCACCGCCTGTCGCATGTGGTCGGCCCAGATCGCCGCGGGGACGCTGCCGCCGGTGACGCCGGCCATCGGGGTGTTGTCGAGGTTGCCGACCCAGACCGTCGTGGTGAGCTGCGGGACGTAGCCCGCGAACCAGGCGTCGCGGTGCTCGTCGGTCGTCCCGGTCTTGCCGGCGGCGGGACGTCCGATCTGCGCGGCGGTCGCGGTGCCGTACTCGACGACGCCGCGCAGCACGTCGGTGACCTGCCGGGCGAGCGACGCGTCGATCGCCCGGTCCTCGGTGGGATCGGCCTCGTAGACGACCTCGCCGGTCCGCGCGTGCTCGATCCGCCGGACGAGGTGCGGCCGGCGGTGGACGCCGTCGGCGGCCAGCGTCGCGTACGCCTCGGCGAAGTTCAGGACCGTGACCTCCGCCGTCCCGAGGATCAGGGACGGGAACGCGTGGAGCTCGTCGGCCTCCTCGCTGATCCCGATCCTGACGGCGATCTCCTGCACCGCCTCCGGGGTCACCTCGGCCGCCATCTGCACGAAGACGGTGTTGGTCGAGGTCGCCGTCGCCTGCCGGACCGTCTGCTGCCCGAAGCCGCTGTCACCGAAGTTCGTGACCTCGTAGTCGTCGTGGCCGTCGAACTCCACCTCCGTCTCCGCCGGCGCGGGGAAGCGCGACGCCGGCGAGTACCCGTCGTCCATGAACGCGGCCAGGCCGAAGGTCTTGAACGCCGACCCGGTCTGCCGGCGCCCCTGGATCGCGGCGTTGAACGACTGCTGCTCGAAATCGGGTCCGCCGACCAGGGCGCGCACCGCGCCGGTCTCGTTGTCGATGCTGACGATCGCCCCCGAGTACGGCTGCTCCGCGACGTGATCAGCGAGCACCGACTGAGCGCTCTCCTGCATGCTCGTGTCCATCGCGGTGACGACGCGGTAACCGAGTGAGGGGTCCTGCCCGTCGAGGAGACCGTCGAGCTCCCGGCGGACCGCGTCGATGTAGTAGGCCTCCGGGCCGAAGTGCACCGGACGTCCCTCGTGCACCTCGGGGAGGCCGGCTGCGATCAGCTCCTGCGCCTCGCCGGGCTCGAGCCAGCCGCGTTCGGCCATCCCCTCGAGCACGAAGATGCGGCGCGCGTCGGCGGCGCCGGGGTTGCGCTGCGGATCGAACGCGCTCGGCGCCGCGATCATGCCGGCGAGCGTCGCCGCCTCGTTGACGTCGAGGTCGGCCGCCGCCTCGTCGAAGTGGACCTGGGCGCCCGCCTCGATACCGATCGCGGCGCGACCGAAGGGCACCGCGTTCAGGTACATCTCGAGGATCGTCTCCTTGTCGGCTCCCTGCTCGAGCCTCCGGGCGAGCGCGACCTCGCGGAGCTTGCCCGTGTAGGTGCGGGGCGTGTCGACCACGGCGATGCTCACGTACTGCTGGGTGATCGTCGACGCTCCCTCGCGGATCTCGCCGGCCCGCAGGTTGGCGACGAACGCGCGCGCGATGCTGCGGGGGGAGAAGCCGCCGTGCTCGTGGAAGTCGCGGTCCTCGGCGGCGAGCACCGCTTGGTGGACGTGGTCGGGCAGCATCTCGAGGTCCACGTTGCGGCGGACCGCTCCCGGTTCGAGGGTCGCGACCTGCTCGTCCGCGGCGTCGGCCACCACGGTCGGCTCGGGGACGACCAGTTCGTCCGGCGGTGGGATCGACCCGGTCGCGTAGTAGCCGACGAAGAGCGCAGCGACCGCGCCGACCGCCGCGAGCCCGACGGCGGCGACGGTCAGGGGGAGCCGGAGACGCCGGTACCAGGGGCCCTCCCGCGGGAGGATCCGGTCACGCCAGCGGTGCCACCCGGTGCGCGACTCCCGCCTCCGAGCGGGGGACGAGGACGAGCTCGGGACGTCGGCGGTCATCTCCCCCGTCTCTCATCGGCGTGTCTTCCGCGACGATCGGAGCCCGGCCGTGGCGCCGCGGCCCCTCGTTCGCGACGGTATCCGCGGCGGTCGGTGCGGCGGCCGGCCGCCACGACCATCGGGACGGGTCAGGTGCCGTCATCGTCGTCATCGTCGCCGTCGTCGTCCTCGGTGGGGCTCGGCGACGGTGACGGACTCGGCTCCTCCTCGTCCTCGTCGTCCTCGGTGGGGGTCGGGCTGGGGCTGGGGCTCGGGCTCGGTGTGGGGTCCTCGTCCGGGCTCGGGGTCGGCGTGGGCTCGTCGTCCTCGGTGGGGGTCGGCGACGGCGACGGGCTCGGCTCCGGCGCCTCGTCGAGCACGTCGAGGCCGGACCAGTCCGGTTCGGGGAAGTCCAGCACCTCCATCCCCTCGGTCGCCCGCTCCATGTACTCACGCCAGATCGTCGCCGGCAGGCTGCCGCCGGTCATGTCGGGCATCGTCTCCGGCTCGAGGTGACCCACCCACACGGTCGTGGTCAGCTGGGGCACGTAGCCCGCGAACCAGGCGTCGATGTTGTCGTCGGTGGTCCCGGTCTTACCCGCCGCCGGACGGCCGATCGCCGCACCCGTGCCCGTCCCGGACTCGACCACCCCGCGGAGCACGTCGGTGACCTGCGCCGCGTGGTTCTCGTCCAGACGCTGCTCCGACTCCACGTCCGCCTCGAACAGCACCTCGCCGGTCAGGCCGTCCTCGACGCGCGTGATCATCCGGGGCTCGTGCCCGACCCCGCCGCCGGCGAAGACCGCGAACGCCTCCGTGAGGTTCACGACGCTGACCTCCCGCGTGCCGAGCACGAGCGAGGGGTCCGCGGTGAAGTCCTCGTGGTCGGTGATCCCCGCCTCGACGGCCTGCTCCTTCACCGCGTCCGGACCGACCTCGGCCGCGACCTGCACGAAGACGGTGTTGGTCGAGCTCCAGGTCGCCTCCCGGACCGTCTGGGACCCGAAGTCGGCGTTCCCGAAGTTGGCGACCTCGTAATCCTCGTGCCCCTCGAACTCGACCTCGATCTCGGCCGGGGCGGGGTAGGTCGACTCCGGTGAGTGGCCGGCGTCGAGGAAGGCGGCCAGGCCGAACGGCTTGAACGCGGATCCGGGCTGGCGTCGGCCCTGGACCGCCGTGTTGTACTGCTGCTCGACGTAGTCGGTGCCCCCCACGAGCGCCCGGACGCCGCCGTCCTCGGGGTCGATGCTGACGATGGCGCCGGTGAACGGCTGCTCCCCGACGTGGGTGACCAGGGTCTCGTGCGCCGCGGTCTGCATCGTCTCGTCCATCTCGGTGTGGACGACGAGCCCGGTGGTGATGTCACGTTCCTCACCGACCAGCTCCTCGAGCTGCCGGCTGACGGCGTCGAAGTAGTACGCCTCGGCGCCCCAGTCGGTCTCGCCCCCCGCGGCCACCTCGGGCAGTCCCGCGGCGACGAGCTCGTCGGCCTCGTCGGGCTCGAGCCAGCCCTCGTCGGCCATCCCCTCGAGGGTGTACACGCGGCGCTCGTCGGCCGCCTCGGGGTTGCGCCCCGGGTCGTAGGCGGTGGGGGCGGCGAGGATCCCGGCGAGCGTCGCGGCCTCGTTCGGGTCGAGCTCGCTCGCCTCCTTGCCGAAGTAGGTGTTGGCGCCCGCCTCGAAGCCGACCGCCGCGCGCCCGAGCGGGACCGAGTTCAGGTACAGCTCGAGGATCGTGTCCTTGTCGATCTGCTCCTCGATGCGCATCGCGAGGGCGATCTCGCGCATCTTGCCGATGAAGGTCCGTCCGCTGTCGGCGACGGCGAGGTCGACGTACTGCTGCGTGATGGTCGACGCGCCCTGCTCGACGCGGCCCGCGGTGAGGTTCGCCAGGGCCGCTCGCACGATCCCCCGTGGGGAGAACCCGCGGTGCTCGTAGAACTGCCGGTCCTCCGCGGCCAGCACCGCCTCGGGGACGTGGTCGGGCAGATCCCCGAGCTCGACCGTCCCGGTCTCCGCCGCCGGGTGGAGGGAGCGGATCTCGTCGCCGTCCACGCTGAGCACGATGGTCGGCCCCGGGACAGCGAGATCCTCGGGCGGTGGGACGGTCGCCGTCAGGTAGAGGGCGACGACCCCGAGCGCGACGAGCACGACCGCCGCGACGCCCGCCAGCACGACGGCGAGCGGGAGCCAGTAGCGGCGCCACCAGGGTCCCTCCCGCGGGAAGAGCCGCTCACGCCACGAGGCGCTCGTGCCGGCGTCGCGCCGCGCGGTCGCTCCGTGATCGGTGGCCATGCGAACCCCCTCGGGTGCCGCGTGGACGACGTCGTCGGCGGCTGTCACCGACGGTAACCGGCGAGTCCGGGTGTGCGACGCTCGACCGGTCCGTTGGGACAGGGCCCGTCGGTGGGCGCGCCCGGGCGGACCCGTGGCAGGCTCCGGGGACCGACGAGGGGACCGAGGCGTGTTCGATCTGGACCCGACCGAGCAGGAGCTGCGCGACCGTGCCCGGGACTTCGCGACGGAGAAGGTCCTCCCGTTGGCCGACGAGCTCGATCGGCAGCGAGAGCCGGTACCCCGCAGCTTCCTCGAGGACGTCGCCGAGGCCGGCTGGTTCGGGGTCACCGTCCCCCGGGAGCACGGCGGGATGGGCTGGGGGATGCTCGGCTACTGCCTCGTCGTGGAGGAGCTGTCGCGCGCCTGGATGAGCGTCGCCAGCGTCGTCGGACGGGGCAACAGCCACCTCGACGACGTGCTCGAGACCGACGAGCAGCGTGCCACCTACCTGCCGCGGGTCGCGTCCGGGGACTACATCGGGGCGTTCGCGCTGTCCGAGGCGGCTGCCGGCTCCGACGTGGCGAACCTCGCGACCAGGGCGCGTCGGGACGGCGACGACTGGGTGGTCGACGGGGAGAAGAAGTGGTGCGGCTTCGCGCACGCGGCCGACTACATCCTGCTGTACGCGCGCACCGACGACCCGCCGGACGCCGACTCACGACACCTCGGCATCAGCGCCTTCCTCGTCGACAAGGACCGGGACACCTTCCCGGACGGGATCAGCGGTGAGCCCGTGGACAAGATCGGCTACCACGGGATCACCACCTGGAGCCTCGCGATCGACGGGCTGCGGGTCCCGGGTGACGCGCTGATGGGCCCGCGCGGAGAGGCCTTCTACGGGCTGATGGAGGGGCTCTCACGCAAGCGCGTGTACACGGCGGCCCGCGCGGTCGGACTCGCCCGTGGCGGGCTGGAGGACGCAGCCCGCTACGCGCAGGAGCGGGTCCAGTTCGGCCGGCCGATCGCCGACTTCCAGTGGATCCGGTTCACCCTCGCCGACATGGCCACCTCCGTCGAGGCGGCGCGGGCGCTGACGCTGGCGGCGGCGCGCGCCCTCGACTCGGGTGAGCGGGTGGACGAGCAGGCCGCGATGGCGAAGCTGTTCGCGACCGAGCAGGCGGAGCGGGTGACCAGCGACGCGCTGCAGATCCACGGGGGCAACGGCTACCTGCACGATCACGCGGTCCAGCGCCACTGGCGCGACGCGCGCCTGACGAGGATCTTCGAGGGGACCAGCGAGATCCAGCGCCGCATCATCTCCGACCGGCTCCTGGAGGACTGACGACGCGGTCCGGGCGGGGCCGGGGGCTCGTGTCAGTCCCGGCGGGGTGGCGGGACGTCGGGATGGAAGAGCGGCTCCGCGTCGGCGTCGAAGTCGAACCGGTCGATCGCGTCCTGCACCACCTCTGGGTCAACCTCGCCCTGCTGCGCGAGCATCGCGAGCGTGCAGATGACGATCGACTCGGCGT
>CAZADJ010000101.1:0-8181 GCA_964483845.1 uncultured Actinomycetota bacterium
GCGCGGTCACGCCAGACCTCCCAGTCCTCGGCCTCGTCGGTGTCCAGCTCCCGGTCGGCGGCATCGGCGGTGTCGCGGGCGATGCGACGGGCGGCGAGATCCATCGCGGACAGCACCGCGGCGGTGGCGTCCGCGGGCAGCTCCGCCTGCAGCGCCGCGGAGCCATCCAGGGCGAGCTGCACGGCGACGAACCGGCGTCGGTAGGCCGCCTCGTGGGCGCGTTCCTCGGCCTCCGGCTCCAGCGATGCGACCAGTCGGTCGACCTCGGCGACCACGCCGTCGGGCTCCATCCGCGCGAAACGGTCCCTCTCGGTACCGAGCGCGTCGTCCAACCAGGCGCGGTCGTCGGCGTTCAGGTCGCGTGCGGCGCGGACGATCGCCCGCACCTCCCCCCAGCCGATCACCCCGCCGGCGAACGTGGCCGCCGTCCGCGGCATGCTCTCGAGGAGCTCCCCGGCGAGCGCGAGCGTCCTGGCGTCCCCGTGCGTCCGACGTGCCGAGACCCGCAGCAGCGCCTCCAGCTCCATCCCGGCGCGCTTCTCGGCGGCGCCGGTGGCCAGGACGCGGCCGGCCAGCTCGGTCGCGCGCGCCGTGAGCCGGTCGACCACGCCGAGCAACTCCAGCAGCTCCCCGAGGTCGTTGGAGCCGCCGGCGTCCGGCCGGTCGGCCACGGCGCCGTCGACCGCCTCACCGAGGCGGGCCAGCCGCCGTCGGCTCTCCGTGTCCATCAACCACATCGTCCCGTACACCTGCCTCGCGTCCATCCGGCCTCGCGCCCGGCCTGCGCCGGACCGGTGTCGTTCACCGCTCGCGCCGTCGGCACGGGCTCGAACATCTGTTCGACCATGACGGTACGGTACCCGTGTGACAGGGGGAGGACGGATCCTCTCCGACTGTGGACAACGCGCTACGGTCGCGATCGCCCCGCGTCCTCCGGATCCGCCATGGACCCATCCGCCGACGACGGAGACCGCGACGACCCCGATCGGTCGCCGGCTCGCCTCCTGCTGACCGGCAAGCCCGGTGTCGGCAAGACCACCGTCGTGACCCGCACCGTGGAACGGCTACGGGGCGCCGGCACCGACGTGAGCGGCTTCTACACCGAGGAGGTCCGCGGCGCCGATGGCCGCAGGACGGGGTTCGACCTCGTGCGGCTCGACGGCGAGCGCGTCCCGCTCGCCCGGATCGGACAGCCCTCCGAGGTCACGGTGGGCCGGTACGGCGTGGACGTCGACGCGGTGGCCGACCACGCGATCCCGGCCCTCACCTCCCCCACCGGCGACGTGGTGGTCGTCGACGAGATCGCCCCGATGGAGCTCGCCTGCCCCGGCTTCGCCGACGCCATCCTCGCCCTCCTGGACCGGCCCGTCGCGGTGCTGGCCACCGTGCACCGTCGAGGCGATGCGTTCACCGACCGTCTGAAGGCGCGCGCGGACGTGCGCCTCATCGAGGTCACGCCGGCGGACCGTGACGACCTCCCGGCGGAGCTCACGCGGACGCTCGCGGCCTGACGTCCCCGACCCCCGCTGACGCCGAGGTCACGTCGCGGACTCGGCGAGAACCGCGTCGGACAGCTCCGGCCACACCTCCTTCGCCCACGCACCGAAGTCGCGGTCGGCGAGCCCGGCGCACGCCACGCGCGCGTCGGGGTCGACCCAGAGGAACGAGCCGGCCAGCCCGAAGTGCCCGACCGTCGCCGGGGAGTTGCGCGAACCGGTCCAGTGCGGGTCCTTGTCGTCCCGGATCTCGAAGCCCAGCCCCCAGTCGTTCGGCTCCTGGCGGCCGAACCCGGGGAGCACCCCCCCGAGCCCCTCGAACTGCACCGAGGTCGCCTCGTCGAGCAGCTCGCGCGCGACGAGGGTCGGGTCCTGGAACTCGCGTGCGAGCGCCAGGAGGTCGACGAGCGGGCCCTCCACGCCGGCCGCCGGCGATCCGGCGAAGGTGGTGGCGTCCATGCCCAGCGGCTCGAGAACGTTCTCCGTGGCCAGCTCGGCGAAGTCGATCCCGGTGCGTCCGGCGACGTGCGCGGCCAGGAGCTCGAACCCAGTGTTCGAGTAGATCCTCCGCCTGCCCGGCCGGGAGATCGGTTCGTCGCCGTCGAGCGGCAGCCCGGAGGCGTGGGCCAGGAGGTGGCGCAGGGTGGCACCCTCGGGGCCGGCCGGCTCGTCCAGCTCGACGATCCCCTCCCCGACCACCATGAGCACGGTGTACGCGCTGACGAGCTTCGTGAGGGAGGCCCACGAGAGGACCTCCTCCGACGCGCCGTAGGTGCCGAGCGTCTCGGATGGCGACGTCACCCCGATCGCCACGCGGTCGACCGGCCAGTCGTCGGCGAGCTCGAGCGCGTCCACGGTTCACTCCTCCCCGACGTCGTCACGGTGTCCGAGCACGTACCAGCTGCGGCGTGCGCCCTCCTCCTCGTCCGTGCTGAACCCGACGACGACGTAGCCGCGGTCGAGGTAGGCGAGGAAGGCCCGCCGTTGCTGCCGACGCCAGGTGCGCGCCGCGTCGTCGCCGAGCCGTGACCGCACAGCGTCGAGGTCCGCCGGGGTCTCGATCAGCACCGTCGGGTCCGTCAGGTCGGTGCGCACCTCCCCGGTCGGGCGTCGCGTCCCCTCCCCCACGGCCTCGGTCAGGAGGACCGGGTGCCCGTCCGCCGGGCGGGCTCCCCCGGCCGGACCGTCCGCGCCGCCCTCCGCCTCGTCCGGCGCCACGGCGGCCGGCACCGGCCAGTCGATCCCGGAGCTCGTGAGGAACCGCCAGAGGTGCGCGCGCACGCGGCGGGTCGTGATCGGCCAGGTCACCCAGAGCCGGTCGCTGGCCACACCACGGTTCATCTCGTCGGACAGCTCGCCGTAGTAGTCGACCTCGTAGGCGTCGGCGTACGCACCGAGCTTGGCGAGGTTCACGTGGGCGTTGCGCGACTGGAGCGGGTCGAAGGTCCACGTGACGCGTCGGTAGCCGGCCGCAGCGGCGAGGTCCCGCTGGAGCCACTTCAGGGTCTCGCCGATCCCCCGGTCGCGGTGGCGCTCGTCGACACCGGTCTGGTGGGAGTGGAGCCAGGTCATGCCGTCGCGGTGGGCGGGGAAGCCGTAACAGAACCCGACGAGGTCGGCGCCGTCGAACGCGCCTATGACGAGGCCGCCGCAGCTCTCCGCGGCGATGAGCTGCGGCACGGGCGTAGCGACGTCCGGCGCCCAGATCCGGTCCTGGAGCTCGACGGCCCGCTCGTGCTCGCCGCGGTCGCGGTCGAGCAGCCGGTACACGATCCCCTCGTGCTCCAGCCGCTCCGCGCCCTGCGGTCCCCGTGACTCACCCATGTGACGCCCGCATCGTCGTCCGGTCCCTCGCGGTCCAGCGGCGCGGGCAGGGCCCGCCGGGCCGGACCGTCACGGTACGTCCCCGGGACGCACGGTCTCCAGCGACGTGGTGTGCGCGTCCAGGATCTCCGGGATCGGCTCCACGCCCAGTCCGGGCCCGGTCGGCACCGTCAGCTGGCCGTCGTGGAGGACGAACGGCTCGGTGATGTCCTGCGCGAAGTACCGACCCGACGCCGAGGTGTCGCCCGGCAGCGTGAAGCCGGGGAGCGCCGCGAGCGCGAGGTTCGCCGCACGGCCGATCCCGGTCTCGAGCATCCCCCCGCACCACACGGGTACGCCGGTGTCGAGGCAGGCGTCGTGGATCCGCAGTGCTTCGAGGTAGCCACCGACTCGACCGGCCTTGATGTTGACGACCTGGCAGGCTCCCGTCGCGAGCGCGTCCCGGGCGGCCTCGAGGGACGTGATCGACTCGTCCAGGCAGATCGGCGTGTCGAGGCGGGACGCGAGATCGGCGTGTGCCAGCAGCCGCTCCTCGGCGAAGGGCTGCTCGATGAGCAGCAGCCCGAAGCGGTCGAGCGCGAGGAGCCCGTCGGCGTCCTGGGGCTCGTAGCCGCTGTTCGCGTCGACCTGGAGGGCCAGGTCGTCCCCGAACGTTTCCCGGACGGCGGCGACCGGTTCCACGTCCCAGCCCGGTTCGATCTTCAGCTTGATGCGCACGTAGCCCTCGTCGAGGTAGGCGGAGACCGCGTCGACAAGGGCCTCGACCGGCTGGATGATCCCCACCGACACACCGCAGTCGACCGCCTCCCTGGTCGCGCCGAGGTGCGTCGCGAGCGGTTCGCCCCGGACCCGCAGTTCCGCGTCCAGGACGGCCGTCTCCAGCGCGCACTTCGCCATGCGGTGGCCCACGACCACGTCGAGGGCCCCGGACACGTCCGCTGCGGCGAGATCCCCGGCCGCGAAGAGCCGCGGCAGGAGGAAGCGGCGGATCACGTCGGCAGCGCCGTCGACGTACTCGCTCGAGTAGACCGGCGCCCACGGGGCGACGCACTCCCCCCAACCCTCCGCGCCGTCCGCGCCGTGGATCCGGACGAGGAGGACGTCGCGTTCGGTCTGCGTCCCGAACGAGGTGCGGAAGGGCGCGACCAACGGCATCCGGACGCGTCGCAGCTCGACCGCGGCGATCTCGACCATGGGTGTCCTCCTACCCGGGCCGCCGCGAGCCGAGATCCTCGACCAGCCCCGCGACCAGGGCGGCACGCTCCCACATCGCGTCGACCTCGACGTGCTCCCCCTCGGCGTGCGCGCCCCCGCCGACGGCGCCGAGCCCGTCGAGGGTCGGCGTGCCGGCGGCGGCGGCGAAGTTGCCGTCGGACCCGCCCCCGACGGTCGCGCCCTGGAGCGGACCCGTCCCCAGCCGCGCCGCGATCCGCTGCGCGCGTGCGAACAGCTCCGCGGACGTCTCCGGCTCCAGCGGAGGGCGGTTGATCCCACCGTCGACCGTGACCGCCGCCCCCGTGAGTCCCGGCCGTAGGCCCCTGAGCCCGTCGTCCACCCGCTCGAGCTCCGCCACGGTGGCCGCGCGCACGTCGATCTCGAGCACCGCCTCCGCGGGCACGACGTTGACCGCGGTCCCCGCCGACGCGAGCGTCGGCGTGACGGTGGTCCCCGCTCCGTGGTCGGCCAGGTCTGCGAGCCGGCGGACCTGCTCGACGAGCTCCTCGATCGCGTTCACGCCGTCCTCGGGCTCGAGCCCGGCGTGCGCGGCGCGCCCGGCGATCCCGACGCGGTAGCGCCCGACCCCCTTGCGCGCGAGCTTCAGCGCACCGTCCGCGCTCGGCTCGAGGACGAGCACGGCGTCCGCATCCCGCGCCGTCTCCTCGACGAGTTCCCGTGAGGTCGGTGAGCCGATCTCCTCGTCCGCGGTGACGAGCAGCTCCAGCGCCGCGGGTGGCTCTCCGTCCTCCCGGAGCGTCGCGGCGGCGTGGAGGCCCTGCACGAGCCCGGCCTTCATGTCGAAGACGCCCGGACCGGTCGCGCGCCCGTCGGCCACGGCGAACGGCCAGCGATCGACGGTGCCCACCGGCCACACCGTGTCCAGGTGGGCGAGCAGCGCCACCCGGGTGGAGGCGCCCACGGGACCGTCGAGGCGCCACCGCAGGTGCGGGTAGCCGTCCCGGGTCTCGGGTCTCGGCTCGTCGCCGAGCAGTCGGGCACCGAGCTCGGCGACGACCTCGGCGCACGCGGCGAGCGCACCACGGTCCTCGGTCGGCGACTCCGCGGAGACCACCCGCTCGAGATCAGCGAGCATCGCCTCCGTCCGCGAGCTCAGCCTCCTCGCGAGGTCGTCCGCCCTCACGCGGCCTCCTCGCTCGTCGACGTCGCTGTCAGCCCGAGACGACCGGGACCCGGGCCATCGCGTCGCGCACCTTCTCCTCCGGGTACTCGTAGTCCTCGAGCTCCCCGCGGAAGTACGCGTCGTACGCGCCCATGTCGAAGTGGCCGTGACCGGACAGGTTGAAGAGGATGACCTTCTCCTCCCCGCTCTCCTTGCACCGCTCGGCCTCGCGCATCACCTCGGCGACCGCGTGGGTCGGTTCCGGACCGGGGACGATCCCCTCGTGACGGGCGAAGGCCACCGAGCGCTCGAAGCACTCGACCTGGCCGAGCGCGACCGCCTCGAGCAGCCCGAGCTCGTGGATGTGGGACAGCAGCGGCGCCATCCCGTGGTAGCGGAGCCCCCCGGCGTGGATCGGGTCGGGCACGAAGTCGTGACCGAGGGTGTGCATCTTGACCAGCGGGGTCATCCCGACGGTGTCCCCGAAGTCGTAGCGGAACTCTCCCTTCGTGAACGAGGGGCAGGCCTCCGGCTCGACCGCGCGGATCACCGGATCCATCTTCCCGGCGAGCTTCTCGCGCAGGAACGGCAGCGCGAGCCCGGCGAAGTTGGAGCCGCCGCCGGAGCAGCCGATCAGCACGTCGGGTGCCTTCTCGCCGGCGACGTCGAGCTGGGCCAGCGCCTCCTCCCCGATCACGGTCTGGTGCAGCAGGACGTGGCTCAGCACGCTGCCGAGCGAGTACTTCGTGTCGTCGTTCTTCGCCGCGCGCTCGACCGCCTCGCTGATCGCGATCCCGAGGCTGCCGGTGCTGTCGGGGTGCTCGGCGAGCACCTTCTGTCCCGCCTCGGTCAGCTCCGAGGGGCTCGGGTGGATGGTGGCCCCCCAGGTCTGGATGAGGGACCGCCGGTAGGGCTTCTGCTCGTAGGAGACCCTCACCATGAAGACCTCGCACTCGATACCGAACTGCGCCGCCGCGAAGGCGAGCGCGCTCCCCCACTGGCCGGCGCCGGTCTCGGTGGCGAGCTTGGTCACACCCTCCTGCGCGTTGTAGTAGGCCTGCGCGACCGCCGTGTTCGGCTTGTGCGACCCGGGTGGGGAGACGCCCTCGTACTTGTAGTAGATCCGGGCCGGCGTACCCATCGCCTCCTCGAGCCGCCGAGCCCGGTACAGGGGGCTGGGGCGCCACAGCCGGTACACGTCACGCACCTCATCGGGGATCTCGACGTAGGACTCGGTCGAGACCTCCTGGCCGATGAGCGCCATCGGGAACAGGGGCGCCAGGTCGTCCGGGCCGACCGGCTCGTGGGTCGCCGGGTGGAGGACCGGCGGCGGGGGCTCCGGGAGGTCGGGGACCACGTTGTACCAACGGTCCGGGATCTCGGACTCCCCGAGGAGGATCTTCGTGTCGTCGCCCATGACCGGCCCTTCCCTCGCTGTCCCGTCCCCGCGGCACGCTAGCAACGTCGCCTCGCCGACGAGCGGCCGATGTGCGAGGCTCGCGGGGTGCGGGGGCGGCGACGGTGCAGGAGGGCAACGATGGCGGACACCCGGCCCCGGAGCGGCCCGGTGGGTGAGCCCGACCGCCCGGCGGCGGGCAGCTCCGTGCCGCGACGCGCCGTGCGATGGGTCGTGCGACGGCTGGGGCGGCACCGCTGGTTCGCGGTCGTGATGTCGCGCATCCTCCCGCCGACCGACCGCATCGTCCACCGTCTGACGCGTGGTCGGGTCACGGTCACCGAGCTCGTGGTCCCGGTGCTGATGCTCGAGAGCACGGGACACGCCTCGGGCCGCCCGCGGCGGACACCGTTGACGTTCGTGGAGCTGGAGGACGGCGCCGTCGCGGTCACCGCGTCGAACTTCGGCCAGGCATCGCACCCGGCCTGGTCGGAGAACCTCCTCGCGGATCCACGGGCCACGGTGACGCGCCACGGGGAGACGTGGGCGGTGCGGGCCCGGCTTGCGGACGAGGAGGAGCGGGCCCGGCTGTGGCCGGCTTTCGAGCGGGTCTGGCCCGTCTACCGCCTCTACCGCGAGCGGACGACCCACCGCGGCATCCGCATGTTCGTCCTCGAACCGGTCGACCGGGCCGACACCCCCACGCCGCAGGTGTGACGCCACGGGATCGTGATCAGGCCCGTCGGTGATGAAGACCGGGGGGGCCCTTGTCCGGCCGTGAGGCGGTGTCGTAGCGTGAGCGATCGAGGGGGGTGGCCTGTGGACGAGCGCGGGTCGGCTGGTCTGCCGGCGGGGACGATCACGTTCCTCTTCACCGACATCGAGGGCTCCACCCGGAAGGCTGCGGCGCTCGGCGACGAAGCCTGGGCCGAGCTACTCGGGATCCACAACCGGCTGCTGCGTGAGGTGTTCGTGGCGCAAGGTGGTGTGGAGGTCAAGACCGACGGCGACGCGTTCCTGGTCGCCTTCGAGCGCGCCAGCGACGCGGTCGCCGCGGCGGTCGAGGGTCAACGGTCCATCGAGACGCACGCGTGGCCGGACGGGGACGGACTGCGCGTGCGGATGGG
>CAZADJ010000101.1:8281-9366 GCA_964483845.1 uncultured Actinomycetota bacterium
CTCCGGGATGACTTCCCCCCGTTGCGCACCCTCGAGGGTCGGCCCAACAACCTGCCCGTCCAGCGCTCGGCGTTCATCGGCCGGTCGGACGAGATCAGCCGGGTACGCGAGCGGTTGGACGCCGACCCGCTGGTCACACTCACCGGGCCCGGAGGGGCCGGCAAGACCCGTCTCGCCGTGCAGATCGGGGCCGAGGAGCTCGACCGCCACCCTGACGGGGTGTTCTTCGTCGACCTCGCGCCCCTGTCCGATCCGGATGTCGTCGCGCGCACGGCCGCCGACGCGGTGGGCCTGACGTTCGGGAGCGCGATCTCGGGCGCCGGCTCGGGGTCGACGTCCGACCTCCTCGTCGAGGCGCTGGCCCGACGTCGTTGCCTGCTGGTCCTGGACAACTGTGAGCACCTCCTGGACGCCTGCGCGGAACTCGCCGACCGGATCCTCACCTCGAGTCCCGACGTCAGCGTGCTCGCCACGAGCCGGGAGCCCCTCGGCGTCGACGGGGAGCGCGTGCACCGGGTGCCGTCGCTGACGCTGCCCACCGAGAGCACCGGCGCGCCCTCCGAAGCGGTCGAGCTGTTCGCGGACCGGGCGGCAGCGGTGCGTTCCGACTTCGAGCTCTCGACCGACAACCTCGGGGCGGTGGAGCAGATCTGTCGACGCCTGGACGGGCTGCCGTTGGCGATCGAGCTCGCCGCCGCCCGGATCGCGCACCTCACGCCGCAGGCGATCGCCGAACGGCTCGACGACCGCTTCCGCCTGCTCACCGGCGGGCGCCGACGTGTGCGACGCCAGCAGACCCTCGAAGCCGCCCTGGACTGGAGCTACGAACTCCTCGAACCGGACCAGCAGGTGCTACTCCGGCGATTGGCGGTCTTCGCCGGCAGCTTCAGCCTCGCCATGGCCGAGCAGGTCTGCTCGGGGGACGGCATCGAGCGGACCGCGGTCCTCGACCTGCTGGGATCGCTCGTGGACAAGTCGCTCGTGGTGACCGAGACGGCCGACGGACAGGCGCGCTACCGGCTGCTCGAGACCGTCCGGAGCTACGCCGAGGCCAAGCTCGAGCAGGCCGGCGAGGCCGAACGCTC
>CAZADJ010000102.1:0-9139 GCA_964483845.1 uncultured Actinomycetota bacterium
CGGACCTCGTCCGGCGGCAGCGGACCCTGGTACCTGAACGGCGACACCTCCACCACGCACCTCCCGGTGGCCCGCTCCAGTCAAGAGGACAGACCCTCTTTTATACAGAGTCTATACTCTCGATACCACAGAGTGTTCACCGCGATCCGTCGAAGCTCGTCGCGGTCAGTCCTCGGGAGCCCCCGGCTCGTCGTCCTGCAAGGCCCGCTCCATGTGCGCGACGGCGCCCTCGATGTGCTCGCGGGTCAGCTTCGCGAGCCGCTCGCTGTCACGCTCCCAGAGCGCCTCGAGCATCGCGGCGTGCTGGGAGACGCTCTCATCGTGCGGCCGCCAGACCACCTGGGGACCGCCCTGGATCGCGCGCCACGTCTGTCGGATGAGGTTCACCAGCAGGCTCGAGCGCGAGCACTCGTAGATGCGGAGGTGGAACTTGCGGTTCAGCGTGGTGATCGCCGGGTCGTCGGGGGCGAGCTGGGCGATCTCCTCGTGGATCGACGTCACCTCGGCGAAGTCCTCATCGGTCACGTGGCGGCATGCTTGCTCGGCCGCGTACGGCTCGAGCACCGCGCGGATCGCGTAGATCTCGGCCTTGTTCTCCTCGGTGGGCTTCACCACGGTCGCACCGCGGTGCGTCTCGTTCACCACGAGCCCCTCGGCCTCGAGCCGCAGGAGCGCCTCGCGCACCGGGGTAGCGCTGACCTTGAACCGTTCGGCGAGTTCGCGCTGCCGGAGCACGGCTCCGGGCTGCACCTCGCCCTCGGCGATGAGCTCACGGATGCCGTCCGCGACGAGGTCAGTCTTGCTCTTGTACGTGAACGAGGCCATGCGTGCCCCACTGCGGCCTACGGTGTGTCGGTCTGGACCCTAGCAGACCGGGGACGGAAGGTCGATGATGTTTGATATATAATCCTTGACATCTGATATCGGGTCGTCCTAGGTTCGGAGCCCACCGACCGAGCCGAGGGAGCCCGAGGTCGTGCCGCGCGTGGACGTCCACACCCACCTCTTTCCCGATGAGGCGCTAGCCCGTCTGCCCGCAGGGCTGCGGGCCGACAGCTACCCGGACCGCGACCAGGTCGGCCTCCAGGTGGAGGGCGGACCCTCGGCGGGACGCGGAGCCCCCGCGGCGGTTCGTTCGGTCGAGGCGCATCGGACGATCCAGGCGGAGCACGGCATCGACGTCTCCATCGTGAGCGCTTGGACGAAGCTCACCTCCGCGGTCGAGGATCCGGCCCTCGAGGCCGACCTCTGCCAAGTCGTGAACGAGGAGCTCTCGGCCCAGACGGCCGAGCGCGACGGATACGAGTACCTCGCCTCGATCCCCGTGCTCGACGGCGGCCGTGCGGCGGACGAGCTCGAGCGCGCGCTCACCGAAGGAGCTGTCGGCGGCCTCGTCACCGCCAACCCGCACAACGGATCGCTGGGACGTGCCGACCTCGACCGCCTCTGGGAGGTGGCGTCGCGCGAGGGCGCGCCGCTACTCGTGCACCCTGGCTACTTCATCGCCCCGGAACGGCTGAGCGAGTACTTCTTCGGGAACATCATCGGCTACCCGTTCGAGACGACCCTCGCGGCCGCGTCGCTGATCGCGAGCGGGGTCGTCGACCGCCACCCGGACCTCCAGGTCGTGCTCGTGCACGGCGGGGGGTTCCTGCCCTACCAGTACGGGCGGCTCGTCGCCGGGCTGACGCGGCGGGAGATCCGGACGCTGTCCGCGGACGCGCTCGACTACGTCCGGTGGTTCCACTTCGAGTCGATCGTGTTCGAGCGGGAGCCGCTCCGCTACCTCCTCGACCTCGTCGGGCCGGACCGGGTGCTCGCCGGCACCGACTGCCCGTTCTCGATGCGCGACCACAGCCTCTTCGACGACGGGGCGCGCCTGGGGCTCGACGCGGACGATACGGCACGGGTGCTCGGCGGCAACGCGTGCCGGCTGTTCGGCCTCCCCGACGGTGAGGGAGCGATCGCCGCCGACACGACCACGGACGCGTCCGTCACGAGCGGAGAGGACGATCGATCATGAGCGAGAAGGCAACGCACTACCTCGACCTCACGATCCCGTTCACCGAGGACACCGTCACGGTGCCCGGCCACCCGAGCCCGCGTTTCGAGCTGCGGCGCACCCTCGAGCGCGACGGGCTCCGCAGCACGCATCTCTCGACGATGCTGCACTGCGGGACGCACATCGACGCCCCGTACCACAAGATCCCCGACGGGGCGACGATCGACGAGATCCCGCTCGACCGCTTCCGCCGCCCGACACTGCGCCTCGACCTCGCGGACCGGGCCCGGGCCGGCGAAGCGTTGTCGGTCGCCGACCTCGACGCCGGCGGGTTCGACCCGGAGCGTTCCGCTGGGAAGATCCTCGCGCTGGCGACCGGCTGGGCGCAGGACAACTGGCAGGACGAGCGTCTCTACGCCGACAACCCCCACCTGTCCGCCGAGGCCGCGCACGCGCTCGCGGATGCGGCACCGTCGGCCCTGGCACTCGACTTCTCCGTGGACGCCGGCCCGCCGTGGCCGAACCACGAGATCCTGCTCGGGGCCGACGTGCTGCTCATCGAGAACCTCCTGCGTCTCCGCGAGCTGCCGGCGGAGGGCGCGGTCATCACCGCGTTCCCGCTGCGCCTCGTCGGCGAGAACGGCTCGCCGGCGCGGGTCGTCGCGGAGATCCCGGCGTGAAGCTGGCCGGAGTTCGGGGTGACGAGATCGTGCGGCGGCGACGCTGCCCCGCCGGGACGGCGGGAGGACGGACGGGGAGCCGAGTGAGGAAGGAAGACAGATGCGACCGATGAGAAGGTTGAGTACAGGAGGAGGAGCCGGTTCGAGGTGGCGGGCGCCGTACGTGCTTGTCTTCGGTCTCGTCCTCGCGCTGGTGCTCGCGGCGTGCCCCGCGGACGACCCGGAGCCCGCACCCGACGACGATCCGGACGTCGAGGACACCGACCCGGAGGACGTGCCCGATGACGAGCCCGAGTCACTCGGGACGGTGCGCATCGTCTCGTTCAACACCGGCCTCGGCCAGGTCTTCTCCGAGGCGATGGAACGCAACGAGTTCGACCTCGCGAACGGGTTCGAGGGCGAGTTCCTCCGCGTCGACCCGGGCGCCGCGACGGAGGTGTTCCTCCAGGGTGAGGCCGACGTGACGGTCCAGCTCGACATGCTGGTCGCGAACATCGCCCGGACGCAGGGCCGCGACGTCACCGTCTTCTACCCGGACTTCACGAACAACGGGACGATCACCGTGCGTGAGGACAGCGACATCGAGTCTCCGGAGGACCTGATCGGGCGCAACGTCGGCCACTTCGGGCTCGAGTCGGGGACCACCACGATGTTCCGGGTGCTCCTCGGGCGTGACTACGGGATCACGCTCACCGACGACTTCGAGCTCATCCAGGCCGGTCCCCCGGCGCTCGTGGAGCTGCTCGAGGCCGGTGAGATCGACGCGATGATGAACTTCACCCCGTTCACCGAGCGCGGGATGGCCGACGCGAACGGTGAGGTCCTGCTACGGGCCGATGACCCGGCGCACGGTTTCGTCCCCGGTTTCGCCGCGGTCGCTGCGATGGAGTCGTGGATCCGCGACAACCCGGAGCTGGCGATGGCGGTCCGGGACGCGGTCGACGACACGATCCGGTTCTTCACCGAGAGCGACTACGAGGTCTTCCGCGACGAACCTTACGCCGACCTCCTCGGGGTGAGCGACGAGGTCCTCGACGTCGTCATCTCGCGCGCGCAGGAGGCGCCGCTGATGACCAACGAGTGGGACGAGGGCCTCGTGGAGGAGGCCCGGGCGTTCCTCGACGACGTCGCCGAGCAGGGCATCGTGTTCGATGAGGTGCCTGAGCCGAACGTCGTCGCAACGTTGGAGCAACTGCTCGACGAGTGAGGTGACCGCACCACGACGTCGGCGAGGGCACGAGGATGCACGCCGGAACCCTGAGCCGCGAGCGGCTGATCCACCTGCTGCTGTCCGTCAGCAGCGTCGTGGCCGTGCTGCTCGTCTGGTGGGTCGGCCACCGGTACGCACGCTTCGTGCCCCCGCCCGACGTCGTGATGAGCGACATCCCCGAGTTCATCGCCACGCAGGACATCCTCGGCAACCTCTGGGCGTCGCTGCGACGGGTGATCATCGGGCTCGCCATCGGGCTCGTCCTCGGCACCGTCACCGCGCTGGCTATGGCGTCGAGTCGGCGGTGGAACGACTTCCTCGAGACCTACGTCGTCATCGCGTTCGGGATCCCCGGACTGGCCGCGGCGCTGTTCGCCCTGATGGTCTTCGGCCTCGCGGAGACCGGCGTGTACGCGGCGATCGCGGTGATCATCTACCCGTTCGTCACGGTGGGGCTGAAGGAGGGAGCGGCGTCGGTGGACGTCGAACTCGTCGAGATGTCGCGGGTGTACGACTACGGCCCGGCACGCCGCATCCGTCACATCATCCTCCCGACCATCGCCCCCGACTTCATGTCGACGACGCGCAACATGCACGCCCTGTCCTGGAAGATCGGCATCATCGCCGAGGTCTTCCTCGGTCGTGACGGGCTCGGGGCGGAGTTCAAGCGCGCGTTCGATCAGTTCCAGCTCGAGCCGGTGATCCTCTGGCTCGGTGTGTTCCTCGTGACCCTGTTCGCGATCGAGTACCTGATCCTGCGGCCGCTGGAGCGGTTCTCCAGCCGGTGGCGGCCGTAGATGCGGGAGGCCCTGTGAAGTCAGAGCACCAGACCGACGCGGAGAGCCGCCTAGCGCGCGGCTCCGAGTCGTTCATCGAGATCGAGGACCTCGTCGTCCGGTACTCGCCGGAGTCGCTCGCCCTCGACGGCCTCTCGCTCTCGGTCGACGAGGGTGAGTTCGTGTGCATCTGTGGTCCCAGCGGCTGTGGCAAGTCCACCCTCATGAACGTGCTCAGCCGTCTGCTGCCGCCGACGAGCGGCACGGTCACGATCGCCGGCCACGACGTCTACGGGACGAAGGGCGAGGTCCCGGTCCGGGTCGGCTACGTCTTCCAGGACCACCGGCTGCTGCCCTGGCGGACCGTGCGCGACAACCTCGAGATCACCCTCACGTCGGCCGACATCGGCAAGGACGTCTGGGACGAGCGCATCCACGGTGTGCTCGAGATGCTCCAGATCGAGGAGTTCGCCGACGCCTGGCCGCTGCGTCTGTCCGGCGGGCAGCGCCAGCGTGCCGCGATCGCCCGCGCGCTCGTCATCGAGCCGGACTTCATGCTCATGGACGAGCCCTACAGCACGCTCGACGAGGTGACCGGCCGGACCCTGCGGCGCGAGCTGCTCGACATCTGGTCGGAGACCGGCAAGACGATCGTCTTCGTCACGCACTCGATCCGGGAGGCGGTCTACCTCGGTGACCGCGTCGTGCTGCTGACCCCCGGTCCCGGCCGGCTGCTCGACTCGTTCGATATCACCGTCGAGCGACCCCGCGACTACGAGGGCGTCGAGCTCACGCGCGTCGAGCAGAGGGTCATCGACGTCGCCGTCAGCGGCTGGGGCCTGGAGCGATGACCGAGACACGCATGCGACGGATCGGCTCCGGCCTGCTGCTGCGCGCCGCCGCGATCGCCGTGTTCCTGCTCGTCTGGCAGTTCGTGGGCGCGGTCGCCGCGAGCGAATCGTTGCCGAGCGCGCTCGAGGTCGCCGTGGACCTCCGCGAGCGGGTCGTCTCGGCCACCGCGTGGGGACACGTGCTGATCACCGGGCGACGCGTCGTGATCGCGACGATCGCCACGGCGGTGATCGGCCTGTCGGTCGGCGTGGCGATGGGCCTCAGCAAGCCGGTGGAGAGCTTCTTCGTCCCGCTCACGGTGGTGACGCTCGGCATCCCCGGTCCCGTCTACATCATCATGGCGATCCTCATCCTCGGGATCGGGGAGAGCTCGACGATGATCGCGCTCATCGTCTCGGTCATCCCGTTCGTCGTGTTCATCGCCTTCGAGGGCACCGCGTCGCGGGACCGGTCGCTCGATCAGATGGCCCAGGTCTACGGCTACAGCCGCCGCGCCTACCTCCGCCACGTCCTGCTCGCGCAGCTCACCCCGATGCTGTTCAGCGGGCTGCGGACCGCGTTCGCGCTCTCCTGGAAGCTCGTCGTCCTGATGGAGGCGCTGTCGGCCTCCCGCGGGATCGGAGCGCAGATGGTGTTCTTCTTCCGCCTGCTCGAGCCGCACGCGGTCGTCTCCTACCTCGTGCTGTTCATGGTGTTCATGATCCTCGTCGACCGGCTGCTGTTCGGGACGGTGCAGTCGCGGCTCACCGCCTGGTCGCGGCGGCCGACGTTGGAGGACGTGCCCGAGGCACAGGCTGCGACCGCCGCATGAGCGCGACGACCCCGACCTCCCGGAGGCGACAGTGACCGCGGACGACGAGACCGCGCGGGGCGCCGACGGCGTGGACCGCGCCGCGATCGCCGGCGATCTGCTCGCCGCCTACCGGTCCGGCGAGCCGATCGGGCGGCTCACGGCGACGTATCCAGAGCTCACCGTCGATGACGCCTACACGGTGCAGCTCGAGCAGGTCGATCGCCGGGTCGAAGCCGGCGCGCGCGTCCTCGGCCACAAGGTCGGGCTCACCTCGGTGGCGATGCAGCGCGCGCTCGGGATCGACCAGCCCGACTACGGACACCTCTTCGACGACATGTTCTACGCGGAGTTCGCCGAGATCGACCCCGACCGGTTCCTCCAGCCTCGGATCGAGCCCGAGATCGGCTTCGTCGTCGGCCTGCCCCTCGGTGACGGGCCGGTGACGACCGCCGACGTCGCGCGTGCCACCGACCACGTCGTCCCCGTGCTCGAGATCATCGACAGCCGCATCGCCGACTGGGACATCGGCCTCGTCGACACCGTCGCCGACAACGCATCGTCCGGGGCGGTCGTGCTCGGGGCCACCCCGACCTCCCTCGACGGCACCGACCTGCGGCTCGTCGGGTGCAACCTCGTGCGCAACGGCGAGCTCGTCGCGACCGGCGCCGGCGGCGCGGTCCTCGGCAGCCCGCTCACCGCGGTCGCCTGGCTCGCGAACACGCTGGCGGCCCGCGGGGTGATGATCGAGCCCGGCCACGTCGTGCTTCCCGGCTCGTGCACGCCCGCGGTCGCGATCGAGCCCGGCGACACCGTCACCGCGACCTTCTCGACGCTCGGCTCGGTCACCGCGACCTTCGGCGAAGGGGGAAGCCCATGACGACCGCCGCGATCGTCGGTCCCGGCAACATCGGAACCGATCTGCTGTTCAAGCTGCACGCCAGCGCCGACGTCGACGTCGCCTACGTCGTCGGCATCGAACCCGACTCGGACGGCCTGCGCGCCGCCCGCGACCTCGGGGTCGAGGCTTCCGCCGACGGCGTGGACTGGCTCCTCGACCGTCCCGACCTGCCCGACATCGTCTTCGAGGCCACCTCGGCGAAGGTGCACGCCGCCAACGCACCCCGGTACGCCGAAGCGGGGATCAAGGCGGTCGACCTCACGCCTGCCGCGGTCGGCCCCCACGTCGTCCCGACGGTGAACCTCACCGAGCACCTCGACGCCCCGAACCTGAACATGATCACGTGCGGGGGGCAGGCGACCATCCCGATCGTCGCGGCCGTCTCCCGGGTCACGCGGGTCCCCTACGCAGAGATCGTCGCGTCGATCGCCTCGCGGTCGGCCGGGCCGGGTACCCGGGCGAACATCGACGAGTTCACCCGGACCACCGCCCGCGGTCTCGAGACCATCGGTGGAGCCGACCGGGGGAAGGCGATCATCATCCTGAACCCGGCCGAGCCGCCGATGATCATGCGCGACACCGTCTTCTGCATGGTCGAGCCCGAGGTCGACGAGGATGCGGTCGCCGACTCCGTCCGCGACATGGTCGAGGAGGTCGCCCGCTACGTCCCCGGCTACCGCCTCGTCGCCGACCCGCAGTTCGACGCGCCACACGAGGACTGGCAGGGCAACGGGCGGGTCGCCGTCTTCCTCGAGATCGAGGGTGCCGGCGACCACCTCCCGCCGTTCGCCGGCAACCTCGACATCATGACCGCCGCCGCAGCCCGTGTCGGCGGCGAGCTCGTCCGCGCACGCGGCGAGGTGGGAGCATGACGGACGCGACGCCCGACTTCCGGCTCACCGACTCGACCCTCCGCGATGGCTCGCACGCCGTCGCCCACCAGTTCACCGAGGACCAGGTGCGCGATGTCGTCCGCGCACTCGACGCTGCGGGTCTCCCGGTCATCGAGATCTCCCACGGCGACGGCCTCGGAGGATCGTCCTTCAACTACGGTTTCTCCGCCCGCGATGAGCGCAGCCTCCTGGCGGCCGCCGCCGAGGTCCGTGAGACCGCGAAGCTCGCCGTACTGCTCCTACCCGGCATCGGCACCGTCGAGGACCTCCACGCGGTCGCTGATCACGGCGTCGACATCGCCCGGATCGCGACCCACTGCACCGAGGCCGACATCTCCGCGCAGCACATCCGCGCGGCGAAGCGCCTCGGGATGGAGGCGGTCGGCTTCCTCATGCTCGCGCACATGATCCCGCCCGAGGAGCTCGTCGAACAGGCGCACCTCATGGAGTCCTACGGCGCCGACTGCGTCTACGTCGTCGACTCCGCCGGCGCGATGACCGTCGACGACGCCAAGCGCCGCGTCGCCGCGCTGAAGGAGAGCCTCGACTGTGAGGTCGGCATCCACGCGCACAACAACCTCGCGCTCGCGGTCGGCAACTCGCTCGCCGCGTTCGAGGAGGGCGTCGACCAGATCGACGGCTGCGTCACCGGGCTCGGTGCCGGGGCGGGCAACTGCCCGACGGAGCTCCTCGTGGCCGCTTGCGAGCGGTCGGGTATCGAGACCGGCGTCGACGTGCTCGACATCGCCGACGTCGCCGAGGAGACGGTCCGCCCGATCCAGCAGCGCCCGCAGATCATCGACCGCGACGGGATGCTGCTCGGCTACGCCGGCGTCTACGGCTCCTTCCTGCTCCACGCGAAGCGCGCGGCGGAGCGCTACGGGGTGGACACGAAGCAGATCCTCCTCGAGCTCGGCCGCCGCAAGGTCGTCGGCGGGCAGGAGGACATGATCATCGACGTCGCCATCGAGCTCGCCGAGCGGGACGGTGGGGCGGACGACGAGCCACGCGGCGAAGGGGACACCGGCGCATGAG